>CAYPGZ010000001.1:0-14409 GCA_964410335.1 uncultured Flavobacteriaceae bacterium
AAAATCTTTAGTCGATGAAGTTGCCGGTAATTAAACATTTGCAGCGGAACAACGAGGTGGAAAAACTTCAACACACTGTTGAGGTGTTGGAATCTTTTTCAGAATATCGTTCCGTAAAAGACGAAGAAATGGATGTTGTGGGCGAGTTAATCACCAATCTCTGTGGAGCGATTGAAGTCCATAAAATGGTGGAAGATGGAATGTCTGAAACCGAGGCTGCGAACAGCTTTGCAAAAAAAGTTCTCGGCTCGATCGATCAATAAATTTCCTGTCGTAAAAACACCAATAATACTGTACTTCCAAACAATAATTGATGGTGATTTTATGACTATTTTTATTCCTTCAGAATGAAAACCCGCGCATTCAGTCGCGGGTTTTTTGTTTTATTTTATCATTTTTTATAGAATTTGTTACCTTTGTGAACACTAACCAAATCTTATAATAATGAAAAAAATCCTCTTGTTTTTCGTCATAATTCTATTTACAACAGCGGTTTATTCACAAAACAATTTCAAAAAAGGATATTTTATAAACGAAAAAGGGGATAAAATCGAATGTTTGATTTACGACAAAGATTGGAAGTACAATCCCACTTCAATAGAATATAAACTTTCCGAAAATTCCAAGATACAAGAAGCTTCCATAGACCGGATTCAAGAATTTGGAATTTATTCCGGGGAAACTTTTGTGCGATCGACCGTTAAAATGGATCGTTCGAGCACAAAAATCATTAATTTGAGTGACAACCGCAATCCTGAATTTAAGGAAAACACCCTTTTTCTGAAAATCTTGGTTAATGGGAAAGCGAGTTTGTATTCCTATCAGGAGGAAGGACTTTTTAGGTATTTCTATGATACTGATACGATTGATATTACTCAACTCATCTATAAAAAATATTTATATTCTGCAATAGACGGTATTTATCGTAAAGACAACCAAATCGGGGAAAACAATCAGTTTCGACAACAATTGTACACCACGCTGAAATGTGAAGAGATGAGTAGAAGGGATTATGAAAATTTAAATTACACGAGAAAAGATTTGGTGGATTTCTTTGTAAAATACAATCAATGTATAAATGCCGATTATACGAAGATCAAAAGAAAAAAAGTAGATTTCAATTTGAATATCCGACCCGGGATTGTGTTTGTGAAACCATTTGAGATAATCAACACTATATCTAACGCTAGAAACGTCAAAATAAACGATGGCAGTCAAATATTCCGGATAGGGCTTGAAGCAGAAGTCATTTTGCCCTTTAATAATAACAAATGGTCCATAATTGTGGAACCTACTTATCGTACTTTTTCAGGAGCTAAAGATTATGATTCGCAATTAACGGTAACTTCTGACCGTGTGGAAGTGGATTATACTTCACTGGAACTACCCGTTGGGGTGAGACATTCCTTTTTTTTAGGAAAAAACACCCAACTTTTTTTAAACGCCTCTGCCTTTTTCGAAATTCAGCTTGATTCAAAAATAACCTACATTTCATCAAACCCAATTCAATTCCCCATAAGCAACTTTATCAGTTATACCATAGGCGGAGGGGTTAAATACTCTGATTTCAGTTTAGAATTGCGTTATTTGCCCCCACGCAATTTATTATTTTCCTCCACCATATATTACCAAGCGGATTACAGCAATTTTTCACTAATTGTGGGATACACTCTGTTTTAGAAAAATCAATTTTTAGCCTTATCTGTCAATGCCTGTCAAATTCCTTATTTTTGACAAAGATTTTATTTTTTTTAAAAGTCTAATTATGTGGAACACATATTTGGGGAGACGCGTAAAAGGTGGAGGTTATGCCATTAAAGGAGCTTTTCTGCTCATCAAAAGGGAACCAAGCATTCAGGTTCAAAGCCTGATTGCGGTCGGGATTACCATAGCCGGATTTTATTTTGATATTACCGCCACAGAATGGATGCTGCAAACCTTAGCCATCGGTTTGGTATTGGGTTTGGAAAGTCTGAACACCGCTGTAGAAGAAATAGCAGATTTTGTGCATCCCGATATCCATGCAAAAATCGGACTCCTCAAAGATTTTGCGGCCGGAGCGGTCTTTTTTGGAGCCATTTCAGCAGTAATTGTGGGCTGTATTATCTATTATCCTTATCTTTCAGGATTATGAACGACTAAATTTTCATTCCAAACCACACCATTTAAGACTACTATCTTTATTGTATTTTTGCCCAAATCCATGTGTTGAATGGCAAAGAAAAAATCAAAGTCGAAGAAGTCCTCTTCCTCAAAGACCAAAAAACCCTTACGGCTTACCCGCTATCACAAAGTGGTGATTGGAAGTTTTTTGATGCTTTTGGGTTTAGGCTTGCTGTTTGCCTTCACTTCCTTTCTATTCAATTGGGAAGCAGATCAAAGTACGCTCACCCAACTTGGAGACCGCAGTGTGGAAACAAAAAACTGGCTCAGCAAATTCGGAGCTGGTGTAAGTCATTTTTTTATATTCAAGGGCTTCGGAATTGCAGCTTTTAACCTTGGAATTTTAGTGTTCCTCACGGGAGTTTTTCTCTTTTTCAACCTCAAACGTAATCGCCTTATCGGCTTCTGGTTTTGGGGGATTTTACTCATGATATGGCTTTCGGTTTTCTTTGGTTTTTTCAATACAACCAACCCGATGCTGGGAGGAATTATCGGGTTTGAAACAAATGATTTTTTGCAAGATTATATCGGTTTTGTCGGTACCGTATTGCTCTTAATTTTTGTGCTGATATGTTATTTAACCATCCGCTTTAAAATTACTCCGGAGCTCATCGGAAATTATTTTAAAGCCCATAAAAAAGAGATAGAGAAATCATTTGAAAAACTTCCTGAAACCGAAGAGTTTGCCGATACCGAAAAACCCGTCGAAACCCAAGAATGGAAAGTGAATAACGACGATTCTTCTCCCGAGACTAGTATCAGTTTTGAAGAAAAATCACTCGAAGAAAATAAACCGCATGAACATCCGGAAGTGGCTATGGAGGTCGAACAAACCGAGGAAGAAGAGGAAGTTGCCGAAAACCTCAGTCGAAAATTAGTGGAGGATTACGGAGAATTTGATCCCAAGCTGGAATTGGGAAACTATCGTTTCCCGTCTATTGAATTGCTGAAGGATTACAACGTTGATGGAAAAGGAATTACTATCGATCAGGAAGAACTCGAAGAAAATAAAAATCGCATTGTCGATACGCTCAAAAATTATAAAATAGAAATTGCCCAAATCAAGGCCACCGTGGGGCCTACGGTTACACTTTATGAAATTGTGCCCGAAGCGGGAATCCGTATTTCAAAAATCAAAAACCTGGAAGATGACATCGCGCTTTCGCTCTCGGCTTTGGGAATTCGTATTATCGCACCAATGCCGGGAAAAGGAACTATCGGAATCGAGGTGCCCAATAAAAACGCCAGCATTGTTTCCATGCGTTCCGTAATCGCCTCTTCAAAGTTTCAAAATGCAGAAATGGAACTTCCCGTTGCTTTTGGAAAGACCATTTCCAATGAGACTTTTGTTGTAGATTTAACCCGAATGCCCCACTTGTTGATGGCGGGAGCAACAGGACAAGGAAAATCTGTGGGATTGAACGCGGTTTTAACATCCTTACTCTACAAAAAACATCCTGCGGAGGTGAAATTTGTTTTGGTGGATCCCAAAAAAGTGGAGTTAACCCTTTTCAATAAAATCGAAAGACACTATCTGGCGAAATTGCCCGACACCGAAGATGCTATTATCACCGACACTACCAAAGTGGTCAATACCTTGAATTCACTTTGTATCGAAATGGATAACCGATATGACTTGCTGAAGGATGCCATGGTGCGGAATATCAAGGAATATAACACAAAATTCAAGGCGCGAAAGCTCAATCCGGAAAACGGACACCAATTTCTGCCCTACATCGTATTGGTGGTGGATGAATTTGCCGATCTCATCATGACCGCCGGAAAAGAAATCGAAGCGCCGATTGCCCGGTTGGCACAATTGGCACGAGCCATTGGAATTCATTTGATCATCGCGACTCAACGGCCTTCGGTGAATGTCATCACCGGAATTATAAAAGCCAACTTCCCTGCCCGGATTGCTTTTCGGGTGACTTCTAAAATAGATTCACGCACGATTCTCGACACGGGCGGAGCTGATCAGCTTATCGGTCGAGGAGATATGCTTTTCACTCAAGGTGGAGATTTAATTCGTCTGCAATGTGCTTTTGTGGATACTCCGGAAGTAGAAAAAATCACCGACTTTATCGGGGCTCAAAAAGCCTATCCGGATGCACACTATTTACCAGAATATGTGGGAGAAGAGGGTGGCACGGGTCTTGATATGGATGTCGGAGAACGCGATAAATTATTCCGGGAAGCGGCAGAAGTTATCGTGATGGCACAACAAGGTTCTGCTTCGTTGTTGCAACGAAAATTGAAATTAGGCTATAACCGTGCGGGAAGGATTATCGACCAGTTGGAAGCTGCGGGAATTGTCGGCCCGTTTGAAGGAAGTAAAGCCCGACAAGTATTAATTTCTGATATGGCAACCTTGGAACAACTTTTGAATGAGGAATAATCTCTGAAATTTTTTCGTCGAAAAGCCGATAAAAAATAAATGAACGAAAAATGAAATATTTAATTCTATTTCTCCTGATTTGCACTACGACTTTTAATGTAAATGCACAAAATTTACAGTTTCAAAAAGACGAAAGCTCCTCTCAGGAAAAAAAATCCGGAAATGCCAAGATGTTGTTGGAAGAGGTTTCAAAAAAAGTGAAATCTTACGAAAATATCGTCATTCAGTTTGAATATACCGTGATGGATCAAAGCACCGGAATGGAACAAAAAACCCGCGGAGATGTAAGCCTTAAAGGTGAAAAATATCGATTAAACCTCATGGGAATTACTCGTATTTTTGATGGAGAAAAAATTTATACCATTATTCCGGAAGATGAGGAGGTGAATATTTCCACTTATGTCGAAAACAATGATGAAGGGATGTCCCCTTCCGATATACTCACTTTTTACCAAGAAGGATATAACTTTCAGTGGGATATCACGCAAAACGTGCACGGCCGAAAAATCCAATACATAAAACTTACTCCCACAGATTCCAAAAGCGAGGTGGATTGGGTGCTTATGGGAATTGATAACCGCACAAAACATATTTATAAACTCATCAATAAACTCAAAGACGACCGGCAAATCACTATAAAAATCAATAGTTTTAAAACCAATCAACCCCTTTCTGAAACCTTGTTTGCTTTTGATGAAAAAAAATATGAAGATTACTATATCAATCAGATGGATTAGTAGAGGATTGAGGGGAATTGTGAGAAAATAAAACTTAAATCTTAGGGTCTTCTGACAAGTTGAATAATTAAAATTGAAAATCCTCGACCGTTATATTCTGTTGACTTACCTCAAAACTTTTTTTGTGGTACTCATTTTATTGACCATCATCATGGTCTTCCAAACGGTTTGGCTTTATATTTCTGAATTGGCGGGAAAGGATTTGAGCTACTGGGTCATCGGCAGGTTTTTGCTCTATTTTACACCCAGTCTCATGCCTTTGATCCTTCCGCTCACCATCTTGGTGACTTCGGTAATGACCTTTGGGGCTTTCGCCGAAAACTATGAATTTGCAGCCATGAAATCTGCCGGAATTTCTCTGCAACGCGCCATGAGAGGATTAATAATTTTCATTCTTCTTATTGGATGGCTTGCTTTTTTCTTTGCCAATAATATTATTCCCTTGGCTGAATATAAATCCATCAATCTGCGTAAAAATATTGCTCAGCTGGAACCGGCAATGGCAATTGTGGAAGGGGCTTTCAACGATTTGACCGATAATTTCAATATCAAAGTAGAAAAAAAATCAGGAGAAAACGATCAATTTTTGCACGATATCATTATTCATAAAAAACCCGCCGCAGGAAGAGGAGATTACACGGTTATCAAAGCAAAACACGGCGAACTTCAAGGAAGTACAGAGTCCAATATTCTTTCTCTCGTGCTCTATGACGGAAATTATTACAACGATATCTACAAAAAGAAGTTTTCGGAGCGGAAAAAAGAACCTTTTGCCAAGAGTTATTTCGAGGAATATACCATCAATATTGATTTGTCGGGGTTTAATGATGTGGATTTAGGTGATGAAAATTACACCAATTCCAGAAAGATGCTGAAAATAAACGAATTGAAAATCGAAATCGATTCGCTCTCAAAGGATTTGAATAAAGACATGCAAAACCTCAAACAAAGTGTGTACACCCGAAATGGTTTTGCTGCACTTTTTCCAAAAACCAACACGGCAAATCTCACTAAAAAACTTAAAAAACCCTTCGACACCCTCAAAGTTGAGGAAGCGAAAGAAATTGAAGTTTCTGAAGATATTTTGGCAGGTTTTGATAATGCGAAGAAACGTTTGATTTTGAATACGGCGATGGGCTCCCTCAACAATTTGATTTCCACGATAACCAGCAAGGAAAGGAATTTTAAGCAGAAAAATGAAAACCTCAATAAATACGAAATTTCACTTCACAACAAATATGTAATCGGCGTGGCGAGTGTCATCTTATTTTTTGTGGGTGCACCTTTAGGAGCAATTATCCGAAAAGGCGGAGTCGGTCTTCCGTTGGTTGTGGCCGTACTTTTGTTTCTCACCTATCATTTTATTGGCGTTTTTGCGAGGAATAGCGCCGAAAACGGAGCAATTGAACCTTGGATTGCTTGCTGGCTCTCTACGGCTATCATGTTGCCTCTCGGAATTTATTTGACCTACCGCGCCACCACCGACCAAGGTTTCTTCAATACAGATGGTTTTTTGCAGCCTTTCAAAAGACTTTTGCAAAAGTTAGGAATTGTGAAAAAAGAAGAAGCCGAGAATGAGTAACTTTGCCGCATGGAAACCATGTTCAAAAACCCCAACGTGAAACTCAATACCATTCAAGAAGCAATAGACGATATCCGAGCAGGAAAACCCATTATTGTGGTGGACGACCAAGATCGGGAAAACGAAGGCGATTTTGTCGTTGCCGCCGAAATGGTGACTCCGGAAATCATTAACTTTATGGCTACATACGGCCGTGGATTGATTTGTGCTCCCCTCACCGAAAAACGCTGCCAAGAACTCGAGTTGGAGATGATGGTCGGAAAAAATACCGACCCCATGCAAACGGCTTTTACCGTTTCAGTGGATTTGAAAGGAAAAGGAGTTTCCACCGGCATTTCTGCAGCTGACCGTGCAAAAACGGTGCTTGCGCTTGTCGATAAAAATACCCGACCCGCCGATTTGCAACGACCCGGCCATATTTTTCCCCTGAAAGCCAAGGAAGGCGGAGTTTTGCGTCGTACAGGCCATACCGAAGCCACAATCGATTTTGCCCGTCTTGCAGGCTTGCAACCGGCCGGAGTCTTAGTGGAAATTATGAATGACGACGGTACCATGGCACGCCTCCCCCAACTGATGGAAAAAGCCAAAAAGTTTGACTTAAAACTGGTTTCCATTGAAGATTTGGTTGCTTATAGGATGCAACATGATTCCCTTATCGAAAAAAAACAGGATTTCGAGGTCAAAACCCGTTTTGGAAATTTCAGATTGCACGCCTACGAACAAACTACCAATCATCAAGTGCACCTGGCTTTGACTAAAGGAACTTGGAAAGAAGATGAGCCGGTCTTAGTTCGTGTGAATTCTTCTGCCGTGAATAATGATATTTTGGGTACCTTAACCGCTGATGCCGATAAAAAATTGGACGATATGTTTCAGGCGATTAACCGCGAAGGCAAAGGCGCAATTGTTTTTATCCATCAAGAAATTCCGGCCTCCAGTTTGTTGGGACGCATTGCAGAACTAAAAGAAATTCAGGAAAAAGGCGGGTTAAAAGCTCCAAAACCTGCCATGGATCCGAAGGACTTCGGAATTGGAGCACAAATTCTCCACGATTTGGGCATTCATAAAATCAGATTGCTTTCTAATTCTGAACAAGCAAAACGCGTAGGGATGATCGGTTATGGGCTGGAGATAACTGAAAATATGAGGTACTGACCTCAGATAAAAAAACATTTCGAATTTATTTAGAATACCCTTTTTTGCCTTCTTTTTGAAGGGGAAACAAAATTTTATTTTCTTGTTTTATTTCGGGGATTTATGCATAGATAATGCTAACTTGCGGGAAACGAAACACAAGAAAGTTTCTCTCCTATGAACAAAAATCACCCCAATCCCGCTTCTACCGATTTTGAAAGAGAAGTTAAAAAAGGTTTGATGGGTTTTCCAAAATACCTTTCTTCAAAATATTTCTATGATGAGAAAGGAGATGCGCTCTTTCAACAAATCATGGAACTCCCGGATTATTATCTGACTCGTTGCGAATTTGAAATCCTTTCAAAACATACGGCTTCTATTGCGAAAGCCTTCAATGCTGAAGAATTTGACTTAATTGAACTGGGCGCCGGAGACGGGAAAAAAACGAAAATCCTGTTGAAGTATTTGGTGGAAAAAGACTTTGATTTTACATATTTGCCGATAGATATCAGCCAGAATATCCTCGATTTTCTGGAATCAGACCTGAATCAGCAATTTCCCAAGCTTCGCGTGAAGCCGCAACAAGGAACCTATTTTGAAACCCTGAAACGCCTTGCGGAATTTGATTCTCGAAAAAAAGTCATCATGATGCTGGGATCCAATATCGGAAACTTGCTGCATGATGATGCCGTAAAATTTCTGCAGAATATCCGGAAAGCCATGAACGATAAGGACATGCTTTTTATGGGATTTGATCAAAAGAAAAATCCGCAAACAATTTTGAATGCCTACAATGATTCTACAGGTGTCACCGAAGCGTTCAATAAAAATATTTTAACGAGAATAAATCGGGAGTTGGAAGGCAATTTTGATCCGGATAAATTTCTGCATTGGGAAACCTACAATCCCGAAACAGGAACGGCAAAAAGCTTTTTGGTAAGTGAAGTTGCTCAGGAGATTTACATAAAAAAACTGGATTTAAAAGTAAAATTTGCCGCGTGGGAAACTATACATACCGAAATCTCCCAAAAGTACGACGATTCAGTGGTGGAATGGCTCGCCGGAAAAGCCGGCCTAAAAATACAAGAGTGGTTTACGGATGAAAAAGGTTTTTATAAGAATTATATATTTAAAAAACATTAATTTTGATAACCTAAACCCATCAGATTATGTCGGAAGATAAATCACCCTACGGAATCGACCCTATTCAGCGGGAACTTATCGAAAATGCACAGAGACGCATCAAACAGAAAAAAAGATTGACCTCTCATTTTGTCATTTTTGTAGCCGGTTCCATTTTGTTTATCGTGCTAAACCTGTTGCTGGGCTTCGGCAAAGATTTTCGACCTTTCCAAACGGATTGGTTTGTTTGGGCCATTTTGCTCTGGTTTTTCTTTTTGCTCATCCATTTTATCAATGTAGTCTTTGTCAACCAATTGATGGATAAGAAATGGGAAGAACGCCAGATGGAACGCTTGGTGGAAAAACAAAAAACAAGAATAGAAAAACTCCAAAAAAAAGTGGATAAGGAATATCCCCTTCCCGAAAAAAAAAGCGACGGGCTGGATGGCCCCCTCGAACCTCTGGATCCAAACAAACCGCTCAATACGTAAAAAAACCTATGGTCACGATGATTGCTGCCGCAGCGGAAAACAATGCCTTGGGAAAAGACAAAGACCTCGTTTGGCATTTACCAGATGATTTCAAACGTTTTAAAAAAATTACCACGGGACATCATATCATCATGGGCAGGAAAACCTTTGAAAGCTTCCCGAAACCTTTGCCCAATCGCACGCATGTGGTGATAACCAGACAAAAAAATTATGAAAAAGAGGGCTGCATTGTCGTCCACAATATTGAGGAAGCACTGGCAATTTCACAAAAAGATGAAGAAACATTTATTATTGGCGGAGGAGAAATCTACCGTCTCGCCTTGCCCTATGCAGATAAAATCGAGTTGACCCGCGTACATCATTCTTTTGAGGCTGATGCTTTTTTCCCGGAGGTGGACTGGGATAAATGGAAATTGATGGATGAGGAGTTTCATGATAAAGATGAAAACCATAGATATGCTTTTACTTATCAAACTTGGATTCGAAAAAAAGAATACTAATTTTTGATGAGGCAGAAAGGAAGGATGGTTTTCGGCTGTTTATAAATTCTCTCTTCTTTGATCGACCTGTTGACACAAATCGCCCAACAAGAAAATTTTAAACTTTCTCGGTTCAGAAATCTGGCAGGAGGAAGCATTAACGATGTATTTCTGCTGCAAACGAATCTGGGAAAACTAGTTGTCAAAATAAATAAAGCTTCAAAATTCCCCGGGATGTTCGAAGCTGAAAAAATTGGTTTAGCATGCCTTAAAAAGGCTACAACACTTGATGTTCCGGAAGTTCTTGGGTTGGGAAAAATCCACACTACTGCTTATTTATTGCTGGAATATAAAGAAACCGGCACTCCTATTCAGGGATTCTGGGAAAATTTTGGAGAGGGTTTGGCAGAATTACATCGGGATACGGCTTCTTTTTTTGGGTTTTCTTCTGCAAATTATATCGGGAGTTTACCCCAATTCAATGAGAAAGAAACTTCTGCTTCGGCATTTTATATCAACCAAAGACTGAAGCCGCAGTTTAGAATGGCTGCAGAAAAAGGTTTTTCCTTTAAAAATTTGCATCTGTTTTATCAAAACATCCTTCAGGAAATACCCGATGAAAAACCCGCCTTAATCCACGGAGATTTGTGGGGCGGGAATTTTTTGGTAAATAAAAAAGGTTTGCCATGCCTTATCGATCCGGCGGTTTGTTATGCTCCACGGGAAATGGATTTGGCAATGATGAAACTTTTTGGCGGTTTTCCTTCTGAAATTTTTTCAATATATAATGAAAAATTTCCGTTAGCACCTGGTTTTCAAATCCGTATTCCGCTTTGGCAGCTTTATTATCTGCTCGTGCACCTCAACATTTTTGGAAGCAGCTATCTCTCACAGGTCGAAGAGATTGTGCGAAATTATTCCTGAGCAAACCTTTTTTGAAAAAATTATTTGGAAGCTCCACCGGTTTTTGTGGCCCAAGCATCTAACATCCAGCTCACTTTTTCCATCTCACGAATGTAAGCACCGATTAAATCCACGGTTCCTTCGTCTTCTCCTTCTTCCGCTTTTTCGATTACATCGCCCATTTGCTTCAACATGGTGCCGTGATCCTGCAACAAGGTTTTCACCATTTCGGTGTCGCTTAAATCAGATTTTGATTCCTTTAAGTTGGACATCTTCAAATAATCTGTCAAATTGCTCACCGGCTGGGCACGAAGAGTAAGAATACGCTCAGCGATTTCGTCGATTTTTGTCTTCGCATCTTCATAGAGTTCCTCGAATTTGTCGTGTAAATAGAAAAAACTCTTTCCCAGAATGTTCCAATGGAAATTGCGCAATTTTTGATAATAAAGGTGATAGTCCGCTAAAAGAATATTTAGCTTTTCAACGGTTTCTGACGTTTGTTTCTTGTCAAGATTTAAATAGCTCATGATTTTTATTTTTTTTTATAAATTATAGATTAATAACCCTACCTGGGTATTTATTTTCAATAAAGATAGGGCGAATTCCCGTATAAGACAAGATATTTCAATAAATTTAACTTATCGGAGCTTTCTTTTAGTTATCGGGATACCAATCCAATTGGATGACTTGAATATCCTCACTATTGGTCTCTACCAGATTTTTGAATTTATCTATATCGCTAAATCCGTTTTGTCCACGATAATGATAGGGATAAACTTTTTTTGGACTGAACTCCAAGACGGCATCTGCAGCAGATTCCACAGGCATAGTGTAAGGTAAATTCATGGGAATAAAAGCGATATCGATATCCTTTAACTCGCGCATTTCAGGTATGTCTTCGGTGTCTCCGGCAATATAAATTCGTTGGTTGTCGCTTTCCAAAAGATAGCCATTTCCTCTGCCTTTTGTGTGAAATTCTTTTGCTTCTTCACGCAAGTTGTACATTGGAAGGGCTTCAATTTTAATATTTCCAAGGCTAAGGCTTTCTCCGTTGTTCATTGTGCGAATTTTTGTTTTCAGGGAATCAGGCAAAGAATTCTGAACTGCTTTCGGCGCGATGAATATGGTGTTTTCTGCAATCGTTCCCGCCAAGGTTTCCGCATCCATATGATCGGGGTGAATGTCTGTTACCAAAATCAAATCCGGCTCTCCCGGAAATTGCGCTGCTCCTCCCACAGGATCCACAAAAATGGTTTTTCCTTCAAATTCTAAGATAAAAGAGGCGTGCTCCACCGGGGTGATTTTCGTATCCATAGCTTTTAAGGGTGTTTTTTCTGCTGAAACGGCAGGGATGATTTCTTGAGTAGTTTTGGGTTCTTCTTTACATCCCATAAAGAAGAGTAAACCGGCAAATAAAAGTAAAATAGCTCTCATGTCTGTTAGTTTTTTAATGGTAAAATTACATCTTCTACAGGGAGTTTTGTTGAGTGATAACTAAATATTAACCTTTTATTTTCATAAAGCCTTTTCTAAAAAAGGCTGTTTTTCAGTCGTTTAATTTTGGTTTTAAAAAAAATTTGTACTTTTGCATCCCGAATTCGGACACGGCATAGAAATTGCCCTTGTCCACCCAAAATACAAAATATGGGAAAAAGGATTCTAAAAATTTCGATATTACCTATCTGGGCAATAGCCGGGTTTTTGTTTTTCGGATTTTCTTCCACAGACGTCACCCCGGAATTTGAGATACTCACTTCCAATCTTCCTGAAACGTATTCTGTTTCCACGCACGAAAAGCCTTCTGCAAAGATAAATGTGCCCAAACTCGGCCGAGGCTATAATGCTTTTAAAGAAGCCATCGGCTTTAAAGAATCTCGCGGAAACTATTATGTGGTCAATCAATTTGGCTATATGGGGAAATACCAGTTTGGAAAAAGTACCTTGTCGATGATTGGGATTTATGACACCGAAGAATTTCTTAATTCCCCGGAAATGCAAGAAGCGGCTTTTTATGCCAATACAGCACGAAACAAATGGGCGCTGAGGAATTACATCAAAAAATACGAAGGAAAAACGATAAACGGCGTTAAAATAACTGAATCCGGAATTTTAGCGGCCGCTCATCTCGGAGGAGTGGGAAGTGTAAAAAAATACCTGCGTAGCGGCGGGACAAATTATTTCTCCGATGCTTTCGGAAGCACAGTTTCCCATTATCTCTATCGATTTAGAGACTACAACACAGATTTTGTCATAGCCGATAAAAACGCCAAAGTTTCTCTCTAAATTTCTCTCTTTTTTCTCGCTTTGAGGGAGTTTCAGCCTTTTTGAATGATATAGATTGCCGGTCTTTTGTGAAGGTCGACTTGGGTTTGTTGCCAAGCAGCAATAGTTTTAGTGAGCAAATATTCAGTTTTAAGCGTCACATCACAGCCGATACACAAGCGGGTTTCGGGATGCAGGATTTTAGTCAAATCGCTCATCAATTGATTGTTGCGATAAGGAGTTTCAATAAAAATCTGAGCTTGGTTTTGTTCCTGAGACAGGCGTTCCAGTCTTTTTAACTCTTGTTTTCGAGCGTGTTTGTCGATTGGCAAATATCCGTTAAAGGCAAAATTTTGACCGTTCATTCCACTTGCCATCATGGTCAATAAAATAGAAGAAGGTCCCACCAACGGAACAACTTTTACGTGGTTTTCATGAGCTAATTTCACGATTTCAGCTCCGGGATCAGCAATTCCGGGACAACCGGCCTCGCTGAGTAAACCCACATCATATCCTTCCTTACAAGGATCTAAAAAAGAAGGAATTTCAGCTATATCAGTATGCTTGTTGAGGATTTCAAACTTCAGGGAAAGTTGTTTTTTTCCGGGAACGATGGATTTGATAAAGCGTCGGGCGGTTTTTTCGTTCTCGACAATATAGTAGGTTAGTTCGGATACGTATTTCCTCACAGATAAAGGCAGAACCTCCAAAGGGGCTTCATTGCCAATCCCTGTGGGAATCAAATATAGTTTTCCGGGATGAAAACGTTCCATACTGTTTTTGGAAATGGTGGATTTCTATTGATATTTTAACGTATGAAAAAGGCAAAAACGTATATCAGAAATAGAAAGCTGTTGTGCTTTTCACCAAAAAATCAAAGCAACTCCACTTGCATAAGCGTTGAAAACCTATGAAACTTCCTGTGCTATTTTTTCGCAAGCTTCCTCCAAAAGCTCATATACTTTTGGAAAATGCTCATCCCCTACTCCAAAATACGGATCGGGAACATCCATGGATTCTCCGGGATAAACCTTATCGAGAAGAAGTGAAACTTTTTCTTTGTCTTTCTCGTTTCGCGCCAAGGAGAGCACATCTTCATAATTTGATCTGTCCATCACATAAATATAATCGAAACGAT
>CAYPGZ010000001.1:14509-18402 GCA_964410335.1 uncultured Flavobacteriaceae bacterium
GAGAGCACATCTTCATAATTTGATCTGTCCATCACATAAATATAATCGAAACGATCAAAATCGGCCACCTCAAACTGCCTTCCACGAAGGGATGACAAATCCAAACCATAGCGCTTTCCGGTACTGATGGCGCGTTTATCCGGTGCATCTCCGATATGATAGTTAGAAGTTCCCGCAGAATCGACTTCCACTTTTGTGGGATCGATTTTCGAACGCAGAATGCTTTCTGCCAAGGGCGAACGACAAATATTCCCCAAACAAACCATGAGGATACGGGTTTTTTGTGAACTCAAATCGTTGGGTTTTTGGTAAAGAAAATTACACGCTCAATTTTTTATCTAAATCTTCGACAAATTTTTTGAATTGTTTGTCAGTAGACGAAAGGTTATCCACGGTCTTACAGGCATGCAACACGGTGGCATGGTCGCGTTTCCCAATCTGGTTTCCAATGCTCGCCAGAGAGGCTTTGGTCATTTTTTTTGCAAAAAACATCGCAATTTGACGCGCCTGAACAATGTGTCGTTTGCGGGTTTTTGATTGCAGGGTTTCTACATCCATCTGGAAATAATCGCTGACAACTTTTTGGATATATTCGATAGAAACTTCCCGCTTGGTATTTTTGACGTAATTATCGACGATTTTTTTGGAAAGCTCCAAGGTGATTTCCTTCCGGTTGAAGGATGAATGGGCAATCAATGAAATGATGGCGCCTTCCAGTTCGCGGATATTTGTCTTGATATTATTAGCCAAAAATTCAATAATTTCTTCGGGCATTTCTACGCCGTCGCGATAAAGTTTACTTCGGATAATGGATACCCGGGTATCAAAATCGGGCTGCTGTAATTCTGCGGAAAGGCCCCATTTGAATCGCGAAAGCAAGCGTTGCTCGATATCCTGCATGTCAACCGGTGCCTTATCGCTGGTTAAAATCACCTGTTTGCCGTTTTGGTGCAAATGGTTGAAAATATGGAAAAATACATCCTGAGAACCGGCTTTACCTGATAGGAACTGAATGTCGTCCACAATCAATACGTCGATGATTTGATAGAAATGTATAAAATCATTGCGGTTATTCTTCTTCACCGAATCGATATACTGCTGCACAAACTTTTCGGCAGAAATATACAGGACTGTTTTTTCCGGATATTTGTCTTTGACTTCTACTCCAATTGCATGGGCAAGATGGGTTTTTCCCAATCCCACTCCCCCAAAAATTAATAAGGGATTAAAGGAAGTGCCGCCGGGTTTGTTGGCCACGGCCATTCCTGCTGAACGAGCCAAACGGTTGGAATCGCCTTCCAAAAAATTATCAAAAGAATAGTTTGAATTGAGTTGAGAATCAATTTTCATATTCCGAATCCCGGGGATGACAAACGGATTTTTCAATTCGGGATCCTTGTTCTTCAAAGGCACATCCACTTCCTGCGAATCAAGCTGACCGCGTTGTGAACTGGGAATCTTTTCGGTGTAAGGTTGATTGCCGTTCTGCGAGTTTTCCATCTGGATGATATACACCAGTTTTGCATTTTCTCCAATTGCACGGGTCAAGGACACTTTCAGGAGTTTGACGTAGTGCTCTTCAAGCCACTCGTAGAAAAATTTGGAAGGCACTTGAATGCTCAGTGAATTATCAGTAAGCTTTACTGCCTTGATGGGTTCAAACCACGTTTTATAGGCTTGCGGTGCGATATTATCCTCTATAAAAGATAGACAATTTTCCCAAACTGATGCCGCAGTTTTAGCCATAATCGATGGTCGTTTTTTTAGGAGTTAATGGTAAAAGCTTAACATCCAAAGGAAAAAGAATTTTAGTCTCACTTTCCTTTGGAGCAACAAATATGTGAACAAAAAAACCAATAAAAAAATGGATTCGGGGTTGAATTTCTAAAAGTTTTTTTGCAAATTCCCGACCTTTCAAACATACAAAAATTTCCCTATAATCCCACGTTAATTTTTCGATGAAAAATTGTTTTACCAATATTCGTGTCCGTTATGGAGAAACAGACCAAATGGGAGTTGTCCATCATGGTAAATATGCTCAATATTTTGAAATGGGGCGAATAGACTGGCTCGATCAGTTTGCCATTTCCTATGCACAAATGGAAAGAGAAGGAATCATAATGCCCGTGCGTCAAATGAATATCAAATACCTCCATCCGGCCCGTTTTGACGATTTGATTACAGTGGAAACTTCGCTGCGGGAAATTCCGGATGTGCGTATCAAATTCGATTATAAAATTTTTGACCAACAGGACAAACTGCTCACTAAAGCCACGACAGAACTGGTTTTTGTGAATGCTGCGACCAAAAAACCTATTCCCTGTCCGGATTATATTTTGGAAAAAATAAAAAAATAGCTTAGCGAAGAGAAAACTAAGCCTAATTTGAAAAATACAACCCCTTTCAACACCAAGCGATGAAAGCATTTATTTTGTTGATATTTACAGCGGCTGTCCTTCAATGCGGACACCAAAAACAAAACGGCGACAAAAAAGATTCCACTTCCGCAAAATCGGATATAGAGTTTAAAACTATTGGCCAAGGGAGTTTATACGGAAATGGAGAAGAAGGAATTCCACCGCAAAATATAATTATCGACAATCAAGAGGAGTGGAAAAGCTTACAGAAAAAAATGAATGCTGTAAATGAGGTGACATTCGGTTTTTCTGAAACGGATATTGATTTTTCTGAATTCACCCTTCTCGCGGCCTTTGATAAAGTGCGAGGACATGGGGGAGTTTCCATAGAAATCAAAAAACTTTCGGAAAATGAAGAGGAAGTAAAGTTTGCTGTTGAAACGCATTCTCCCGGAGGTATGGCTACTGCTGTAATGAACCAGCCTTATCATATTGTGAAAATTCCAATCACCAAGAAAAGAATTATTTTCGAGTAAGCTTTGTTTCCGAATGTTTTTTCTTAAAAAAAATCTGTAGGCTGTCCTCCCCTATTTTTTGAGATAAAAAAGGCTTCCCGGAAAAAACAGGAGCTTTCACTCCTTCCTTAAATAATGTTTTTCCGGTAAAAATTCGGGCTTCATCCCATAGGCCCGCATCGATAAATGCCTGAAGGGTTTTGCTACCCCCTTCTACGATAAGCGATTGCAAGTGATGCCGATGCAATATCTCACAGATTTGTGCAATGAGATTTTCTTTAAAATCAACAGGCTCATAAATCAGGTTATTCCTATTCTCTTTGGGATTTTCACATAAGATCAGGCTTTTTGTTCTTCCATCCAAAACATGAAAATCAGATGGGATTTTTCCCTCTCGGTCCAAAATCACTCTCACGGGGTTAGATCCTTTCCACAATCGTGCATCCAATCTTGGATTATCTTTTAAAACCGTATTAGTGCCCACCAAAATTGCCTGCTCTTCAGTTCTCCATTTATGGACAAGTTGACGCGATTCCTCCCCCGAAATCCACACCGGTTTCCCGGTATTATGATGTTTTGGAGCAATAAAACCGTCTTTGGTTTGAGCCCATTTCAATATAATATAAGGTCTTTTCTGTTGGTTAAAAACTAAAAAACGCCTGTTCAAATGTTTGCATTCATCTTCCAACATTCCCACAGAAACTTCACAACCTGCGGCGAGAAGCTTTTTTATACCTCGCCCGGAAACCGCAGCAAAGGGATCCACGATGCCGATAATTACTTTTTTGATTCCCTTTGCGATAATCAAATCACTGCAAGGGGGCGTCTTCCCGTAATGGCTACATGGCTCAAGATTTACATACAGCGTAGATTTCTTTAATAAAGTTTCATCCGCAACCGAATTTATGGCGTTCACTTCGGCGTGGGGAGTTCCGGCTTTTTGATGCCATCCCTCGCCGATTATTTTCTCGTCATGCACAATCACGCTGCCTACCAGTGGATTAGGGTAAGTCTTGCCCAA
>CAYPGZ010000001.1:18502-21611 GCA_964410335.1 uncultured Flavobacteriaceae bacterium
CCATCCCATTCAATATATTATTGGAAAAACACATTTCTACGGGTTGGAATTCAAGCTCAATCCGCATGTTTTGATTCCCCGGCCGGAAACTCAAGAACTGGTAGATTGGATTTTAAATGATGTTGAGCAAAATTCTCCACTTCAAATCCTCGATATCGGCACAGGCAGTGGATGTATTGCTGTTTCTTTGGCAAAAAACCTTCCTCGCGCAAGCGTAACGGCTTTGGATGTTTCTCAAAAAGCTCTGGATATCGCAAGGGAAAATGCCGAAATAAACAAAGTGAAAATTGATTTCTTGCAGACAAATATCCTCACAATGCGACAATTGCCGCAGCATTACGATCTTATTGTGTCCAACCCTCCCTATGTTCGCGAATCGGAAAAAACTCAAATGCAG
Source organism: uncultured Flavobacteriaceae bacterium (assembly GCA_964410335.1). Classification (GTDB taxonomy): domain Bacteria; phylum Bacteroidota; class Bacteroidia; order Flavobacteriales; family Flavobacteriaceae; genus DASSWG01. The sequence continues at coordinate 18,900 of CAYPGZ010000001.1, forward strand.
CGCAACGTGCTCGAACACGAACCCCCCATCGCCTTGTATGTAGCAGATGCCGATCCCTTGCTTTTTTATCGGAAAATCGCCAATTTAGCAAAAGAAAGTTTGATTCGGGAAGGACAGATTTATATGGAAATCAATCAGTATTTGGGAAAAGAAACCGAAGAAATATTTAAAAAGAAAAACTATTCCACTCAGTTGCGAAAAGATATTTTTGGAAATTTTAGAATGCTAAAGGCGTGGAATTCTTCTACAGCAAGTTAAACTATATTTTTTTATAAAATATATATTATGAGAATAAAACATCTGACGGTTTACACTCAAAATCTTCAATCTCAACTCGATTTTTACGCCGAGATTTTGGGTCTTCCCGTCCTAGAACAAAACGAGAACCATTTTACGCTGCAAATGGGCTACTCCGAACTGGAATTCCATCATCATAAAAATACAAATCCATATCATTTGGCTTTTCATATCGGAGCAAATCAGCAAGAGATAGCCCTCAAATGGTTGGAGGGAAAATTGTCCCCAAACCGGATTCTTACCCATGAGGATAAAGCGATTGTAGATTTCCCTGCTTGGAATGCCAAATCGGTTTATTTTTATGATGCAGACCATAATATTATCGAGTTTATTTCGCGGGAACATCTGTTTCGCCAACAGGATTTTGCTGAACAAAAAATTTGTGGAATTGCCGAAATCGGATTAGCCACAAATGATGTGGAAGAAAATTTTAGGTTTCTAAACCGGTATTTCAATTTGGAAACTTATTTTGGAAAGCCTCAAGAACCTTTTTGTGCCCTAGGCGATGAAAACGGGCTCTTTATCACCGTAGATAAAAACACAAAAACCTGGATGCCCACCCAAGATCCGGCACTTCCTGCTGATTTTGATATAAAATTTACCCGGGGAGAAAAATTATTTGAGCTGAAATATGAAAATGGAAAGCTCTTGGGAATGTAAAGAGAATTCAGTCCAATCGCCTAATCTTCAACAAACATAATCGAGCATGTCGAAAAAAGATAAAGATTCCGAAATCCGGAAAAAACTGGAGGAGCTACGGGATGAACTCCGTCAACACAACTACAATTATTATGTGTTGGATAAACCTGTTGTTTCCGATTATGAGTTCGACAAAAAGCTGGAAGAACTTCAAAAATTGGAAGAAAAACATCCCGAGTTTTTTGACCCGGATTCGCCAACACAGCGTGTGGGAGGGGAAGTCACAAAAAAATTTAAGACCGCGAAACATGAATTCAGAATGTATTCGCTGTCTAATTCCTATTCCAAACAAGATCTTGAAGATTGGGAAAAACGCATCAAAAAATTGGTTGACGGAGAAGTGAACTACACCTGCGAACTGAAATATGATGGAGCTTCCATCAGTATTATTTACGAAAATGGTTCGTTGAAACAAGCCGTAACCCGCGGCGACGGAGAGAAAGGTGATGAGGTGACCACGAATGTAAAAACCATCCGTTCGTTGCCTTTAAAATTAAAAGGCGATTATCCCGAAAAATTTGCAATTCGAGGAGAAATTATCTTACCTCTGGAAGGCTTTGCTCAAATGAATGCCGACCGGGTGGAAAACGGAGAAGAACCCTACGCCAATCCACGGAATACAGCCTCTGGAAGTTTGAAGCTGCAAGACAGCGGGGAAGTGGCAAAACGTCCGTTGGACTGTTTGTTATACAGCCTTGCCGGGGAGGATTTGCCGGTGAAAACCCAATTTGAAAGTTTGGAAAAAGCCCGAAGTTGGGGATTTAAAGTTCCTTCTGAAGCCAAACTGGCAAAAAATCGTGAAGAGGTGATGAATTTCATCGAATATTGGCAGGAACATCGGCACGAACTTCCCTATGAAACCGATGGCGTGGTGATAAAGGTCAATGATTTTCGGCAGCAGGAAGAACTCGGTTTCACCGCAAAATCTCCACGATGGGCCATGGCTTATAAATTTAAAGCAGAACAGGTTTCCACGCAACTTCACAAAATCACTTATCAAGTTGGTCGCACCGGTGCAATTACGCCAGTTGCAAACTTGGAGCCTGTGCTGTTGGCCGGAACCACTGTAAAACGCGCTTCCTTGCACAATGCGGATCAAATCGAAAAACTTGATGTGCGTGAAGGCGATTTTGTGTTTGTGGAAAAAGGGGGAGACATTATTCCAAAGATTATCGGAGTCGATTTTACCAAACGCGATCCCGACTTGAAGGAAACAAAATATTTGGAAAATTGCCCTGAATGCGGAACAAAACTTATCCGAAAAGAAGGTGAAGCTCAACATTATTGCCCAAATTATCAAGGTTGCCCTCCACAAATCATCGGCCGGATACAACATTTTATTTCTCGCAAAGCGATGGATATCGAAGGCTTGGGAGGCGAGACAGTGGCTCTCCTTGTTCGGGAAGGTTTGGTGGAGAATTTTGCGGATCTCTATGAGCTAAAAAAAGAACAAATCCTGCCCTTGGAACGTATGGCGGACAAGTCGGCAGAAAACCTGATTTCCGGCATTGAAAAATCTCGGGAAATCCCGTTTGAACGCGTTTTATTTGCCCTTGGAATCCGATATGTGGGAGAAACCGTTGCAAAAAAACTGGCGAGGCATTATAAAAATATTTCAGCTTTGGCAGCTTCCGGGTTTGAGGAACTCATCATGATCGAAGATATTGGGGAGAGAATTGCCGAGAGCATACTTGCGTTTTTTGCTTCGGAAGAAAA
>CAYPGZ010000001.1:21711-24699 GCA_964410335.1 uncultured Flavobacteriaceae bacterium
GATGATAAATTAAAATCAACACTAGCGGAATCACCAAAAAATTATCCACTGATGTTTTCTGCCGGGGTTTCTAAAATATCCCCGCATTCAACCAATTTTCACAAAGAGCAATTCTTTTGTAACAAATTCCCATTCTCATAGTCCAACAAAAAAAATAATTTAAAAAAACACAATGAAAAAGTTCCTCTTTTCCGTAATGAGCGTTTTGATTTTGGTTGCTTGCAAACCTACACACCAAAATGATTCTCCGGACTTAATTGTCGCAAAAATCGATTTGATAAATGTGGAAAACGACCGCATAAAAGTGGTTATTGACCCCGGAGAATTCACCACTGAAAATACAACTTTCTATATTCCCAAAACCGTGCCCGGAACCTACATGATCAACGATTACGGGCAATTTGCCGAGGAGGTGAAAGCTTATGATTATCAAGGAAACGAGATGAGCATTAGTCGCCTCAACAAAAATGCCTGGCAAATAGGAAATGCAAAAAACTTGGATAAAATCACCTATCTGGTGAACGATTCTTTTGATATGGAAGGTGAAGGAACCGTGTTTTCTCCTGCGGGAACCAATTTTGAAGAAGGCGAAAATTTTGTATTAAACCTGCACAGCATTGTGGGTTATTTTGAAAACATGACCGAAAAGCCTTATAAACTGGAGATTTCCCATCCGGAAAACCTTATCGGCAGTACTTCCCTCACTGAAGTTTTATCCGATGAAAACACCTCCACAACCGGAAAAGATGTTTTCTATGTAGATAGATATTTTCATATTACCGACAACCCCATCATGTATGCAGAACCCAACACGGTGAGTTTTGAACTGCAAGGCATGGAGGTTATTTTGAGCGTATATTCCCCGACGGGAAAATATACCGCAAAGGACATGGAAAGTTATGTCCGGGAAATGGTGGAGGCTCAGAAGACTTTTTTGGGCGAGATCAACAGCACCGATAAATATGCGATTTTGCTTTATCTTTCTGAAATTGAAAACGATGCACAAGGTTTTGGAGCATTGGAACATCATACTTCCACCACCGTGGTTTTGCCCGAGAGCATGGATCCACAGTCTTTGAAAGAAACCATGATCGATGTGGTGTCGCATGAATTTTTCCACATCCTGACCCCGCTGAACGTACATTCCAAGGAAATTCATTATTTTGATTATAATGAACCTAAAATGTCCCAACATTTGTGGATGTATGAAGGTGTAACCGAATATTTTGCCAATCTGTTTCAAGTAAATCAGGATTTGATTACTAATCAAGATTTTTATGATAGAATGACCGGCAAAATCGAAACCTCAAGGCGTTTTGACGATACCATGCCCTTTACCGTAATGAGCGAAAATATTTTGGATGATGAATATCACAGCAGTTATTACAATGTTTATCAAAAAGGAGCGCTTATCGGGATGGCTCTGGATATTCGTTTGCGTGAACTGAGCCATGGCGAAACGGGAATATTGGACATGATGAAAAAACTAAGCCTCAAATATGGCATGGACAAACCTTTTAATGATGAGGAACTCTTTGATGAAATTGTTTCGGTGACCTATCCCGAAATTGAAACTTTCCTAACGACTTATATTTCCGGAACCACACCTATCCCCTATGATGAGTTTTTTGCTAAAGTGGGATTGGAAAAAACTTCAAAAGAAGTATCCACTGGATATTTTGTAGATATGAAAAAAGGAACGCCCTACATCAGTGTAAATACAACGGGTGAAATTTTTATCGCCGGAAAAAATTCTTTCCTAGAAAAAGCCGATTTGAAAATGGGTGATATTCTAAAAACTATAGACGGAAAGGAATATTCCGTGCAGAATATCCGGGAGCTTATCATGATGACACAAGGATGGGAACCCGGAGGAAAGGCTGAATTTGTCATCCAACGCGAAGGAAAAGAAATGAGCTTGACCGCCGAAATCATTGAGCCTACTGTAGAAAGCACGACTTGGGTAGAAATGGATTTGCCGGAAAGCGATACACGGGTTCAGTTGAGGAAAGCTTGGTTGAAAGGCTAACCGAATTCCTGAGAAAGCAGGGAGCTTATGATTTTGAAAAACGGCACCAAAACTGGTGTCGTTTTTTTTGAGTGGTGTTGAAAAGCTTCGTCCAAAGTTTATGCTTATGAAATTCCTGACCCGCAGCAAAATGCAAGATAAACTTCATCCGCTATCTCGAGTTTTTTTCTGACCTTTGTTTCTTTAAATAATAATTTCTCCATAACGAATTGAGAACAGCAATTTTAAAAAAATGACCTCTGCTTTTGCGGAGACTTGTGAGATATGAAAAAATTTCTTGGAACGGGCGTTGCGCTCATCACCCCATTCAAAAAAGATTTGTCTGTAGATGTGGAAGCCTTGCGGAAAATCGTCGCTTTTCAAATCGAAAATAAAGTGGAATATTTGGTAGTCTTGGGAACTACCGCAGAAAGTGCTACCCTCTCTAAAAAAGAAAAACAGTTGGTTATTGATACGGTTGTCGAAGCCAACAATAACAAGTTGCCCTTGGTGCTTGGGGTAGGAGGAAATAATACCGCGCAAATTGTTGCTGAACTGAAAGAAGTGGATGCCACGCATTTTGACGCAATTCTTTCGGTTTCTCCCTATTACAACAAACCCACTCAGGAAGGGATTTATCAGCATTTCAAAATGGTGGCTAAAAATTCGCCCGTTCCGGTTATATTGTACAACGTTCCGGGACGAACGGCTTCAAACATTTTGCCCGAAACCACAGCGCGATTGGCTAAGGATTTTGATAATATCATCGGCATCAAGGAAGCTGCCGGCGATTTAGTGCAAGCCATGCAGATAATTTCCAGCGTTCCGGATGATTTTTTGGTTATTTCCGGAGACGACATGATTGCCCTGCCGATGGTGTTGGCCGGTGGTGCAGGAGTGATTTCGGTAATTGGCGAAGGTTTTCCCGCAGAATTTTCAGAGATGATTCGGTTGGGATTAAATCACAAAGTAAAAGAGGC
>CAYPGZ010000001.1:24799-78126 GCA_964410335.1 uncultured Flavobacteriaceae bacterium
CTCAAAATAAAAACTTTCACAATCCATTAGAAAACAGTATTTTTGCGCCCATGTTTTTAAGAATCAGATATAGTATTTTCATCCTCTTTGCCGTCGTAATGCTGTCGGGCTGTAGTACTTTTCAAAAAACCCTGAAAGAAGGTTCGGATAATGAAAAGTATGAACTGGCCGTAAAACTTTACGAAGAGGGAATGAAAAAGGAGAAAAACAGTATGCTCAAGAAGAGTTTGCGGCTGCAAGAACAAATTATCAACAAATACCGTGGTCGCCCTCAAGGGCAAAAACTGTCTTTTTTATATGCCGATACCTATTATAAACTCAAGGATTATTATATATCCGGATATCAATTTGAGCGTTTTGTGAGTGCTTATCCACAAAGCGACAAAAGGCAGGAGGCCATGTTTAAAAGTGCAAAAAGTTTTTACAACATCTCCCCGCGATACACCGTAGATCAGAAAGATACCTATCAAGCACTGGATAAATTTCAACAATATCTGAATCAATACCCGGAAGGGGAATTCTCAGAAAAATCCAATGAATATGCAGCTGAAATGCAGCATAAACTGGAGAAAAAAGCCTACGAAATTGCTAAGCAGTACCATCACACCTTATATTACAAATCTGCAATCGAGGCAATGGACAATTTTATTTTGGACTTTCCCGGTTCGGAATTTCGGGAAAAAGCCTACTATTATAAATTTGAATCGGCTTATTTATTGGCCATCAACAGTTACCGTCATTTGATGGCAGATCGTTTGAAGGAAGCCAAAGATTTATATGAAGATTATATCCGGGAATATCCAAACGGGGAATTCCAAAAAGAAGCCAATGAACATCTGAAAGATATCGAATCACGTTTAAGGAATTTAGAATCAACAACATGAATATGGATTTGAAGAACAGTAAAGCAGCAATCACCACAACTACCCTCAACAAGGACGAAATTGATGCAAAGACGGGTAATATCTATGAGGCAATTTCTATTATCTCGAAACGCGCCACCCAGATCAATTCTGAAATAAAAAAAGAATTGTTGGAAAAGTTGGATGAATTTGCCACCTACACCGACAGTTTGGATGAAGTTTTTGAGAATAAGGAACAAATCGAGGTGTCCAAGTTTTACGAGCGTCTTCCAAAACCCCATGCACTGGCGGTTCAGGAGTGGCTTGAAGATAAAATTTACTATCGCAACACTCGCGAAACAGAAGCAGACGCTTAAAATAATTTCACCATCATGACGGTTCTTGGCGGCAAAAATATCCTCTTGGGCATAACGGCCGGCATAGCCGCATACAAAACCACTTTTTTGGTTAGGCTTTTTATCAAAGCCGGTGCCCGGGTGAAAGTGGTAATGACACCTGCCGCCATTGATTTTGTAACTCCACTCAGCCTTTCTACACTATCCAATAACGAGGTGCTCACTTCTTTCACCAAGGAAGAAGACGAAACCCGATGGAACAATCATGTGGAACTGGGCTTGTGGGCAGATTTGATGATAATCGCTCCGGCAACGGCCAATACCCTCTCCAAAATGGCCACCGGCAATGCCGATAACTTTTTGTTGGCTACTTATCTTTCCGCAAAATGCCCGGTTTATTTTGCTCCGGCTATGGATTTGGATATGTATAAACATCCCTCCACAAAAGCTTCCATAGAAAAGTTGGAATCCTACGGCAATAAAATGATTCCGGCAGGAGTAGGAGAACTGGCAAGCGGATTGATTGGAGAGGGAAGAATGGCTGAGCCTGACGAAATTGTGGCTTTTATCGAAAAAGATATTCTTTCAAAACTTCCTCTGAAAGGAAAAAAAATGCTCATAACCGCCGGCCCTACATACGAAGCCATCGACCCTGTCCGTTTTATAGGAAACCATTCCACGGGAAAAATGGGATATGCCCTTGCTGAAAGAGGTGCAGAAATGGGCGCCCAAGTAATTTTGGTGAGTGGCCCGAGCAACTTGAAGGCACAACATTCCTCAATTGAAACCATCCGGGTGACCAGCACGGAAGAAATGTATGAAGCTGCGATTTCCTATTTTGATGGAGTGGATATTGCAATTGCCGCCGCGGCAGTAGCCGATTGGAAACCTGTGAATAAAGCAGAACAAAAACTCAAAAAAGAGGGTGAAGACACCATGTCGATTGTTCTGGAACGTACCAAAGACATTCTTTCTGAAATGGGAAAGCGAAAGAAAAACCAGATTTTAGTGGGTTTTGCCTTAGAAACCGAAAACGAGGAAGAGAATGCCCAAGGGAAACTGGAACGAAAAAATCTCGATTTTATCGTGCTGAATTCACTGAATGATAAAGGAGCAGGCTTTGGGGCAGATACGAATAAAGTCAAGATTATCAGCAAGTCCGATATTTTGGAATTTGAGTTGAAATCCAAAAAAGAAGTGGCAACTGATATTTTGAAGCAGGTTATAGAGCGGTTTAATAAAGCATAAAAATGAAAAAATATATCCTGATTTTTGTGTTAATATTTCTGGGAAACCGGGTTTTTCCTCAAGCTTTGAACTGTACTGTTCAAGTTAATGCGCAACAAACCGGACAGCCCACTCTTTCCATTTTTCAAACTCTTGAAAATTCTTTGAATGAGTTTATCAATGAAACAAACTGGACCAAACAAAATTTTGATGATCATGAAAAAATAAGATGTGATGTGGTTATCAACTTAACGAGTTACGACGCAGGATCTTTCACCGGTACTTTGCAGATTCAATCCTCTCGGCCGATTTATGGATCCACAATGACCACGCCTGTTTTTACCTTTAAGGATAATGATTTTTCCTTTAAATATGTGGAATTTCAAAACCTGAACTATAGTCCCAACAGTTTTGATTCCAACCTTGTTTCCGTAGTGGCTTATTATGTGTATATTATTTTGGGAATGGATGCCGATACCTTTTCGCCCCTCGGCGGATTGAGTTATTTCCAGGAAGCCAATCAAATCGTGGGAACTGCTCAACAAAGCGGTTACAAAGGCTGGCAACCCGGCGATGATAAGTCCCGATATCGTTTTAGTGCCGATATTATCTCTGCGGACTTTGAACCTTTCCGGAGGGCGATGTATTCCTATCACCGCGAAGGTCTCGACATGATGAGCGAAGATTTGGAAGCCGGAAAAATGAAAATTTCGGAAGCGATTGCCCTCATGTCACAGCTTAGCAATATCAATAAAAACTCTTCTGTGGTGCGAGCTTTTTTTGATGCCAAACATACTGAACTCGAGAAGATTTTTAGTGGAGGACCTTCCGTGGATATTACTACCGTAGTAAATAACCTGAATGATCTTGCTCCTCAATACTCCAAAAATTGGGGAAAAATCAGGTATTGATTTTTTAAACCGATTATCGCCTTAAAACCCTTTTTGATTCATGTTTCTTTTTATTTCCTTGCGAAAATCCAGAAGAGGCTTAATTTTACGTAAAATTTCCCGGTTTTGAAAAAGCTCTATTCTTTTTTCATTGGGCTGACCGAAAAATTTCTGCCGGTTATTTCAATTTTCAGTCCAAAATTGAAACTTTTTGTTCAAGGACGGAAAGGGGTGTTCTCCGAACTTGAGAAAAGACTTTCAGCCTCCGATAAAATTATTTGGTTTCACGCTGCTTCCCTGGGAGAATATGAACAAGGCGTACCGGTTATGGAAGCCGTAAAAAAGGATTTTCCCGACCATAAAATACTACTTACCTTTTTTTCCCCTTCGGGATATGAAGTGAAAAAGAATACTTCCCTTGCCGATTGGACGTTTTATTTGCCGTTGGACACAATTCAAAATGCACGACACTTCATTCAACTCGTGCGACCACTTTTGGCGGTTTTTATTAAATATGAAATTTGGCCAAATTATCTCAGTGAACTGGAAAAGCAACAAATCAAAACTATACTGATATCAGGATTATTTCGAGAAAATCAGGTTTATTTTAAACCTTATGGAGGTTTTCTGAAAACGGCTCTAAAGTCTTTTGACCATATTTTTGTACAGGATAAAACTTCTTATAATTTGCTGAAAAATATAGGCATTCAGGAAGTTAGCATCAGCGGTGATACCCGTTTTGATCGGGTTTCACTCCAACTCGAAAAAGATAATCACCTCGATTTTATTGTAGATTTCAAGAAACTATCTGATGAAGAAAAAAACGGATTGTTGATGGTTTGTGGAAGTACCTGGCCGGAAGACGAAGAAGTAATCATTGAATATGTGAATGATTCCCCGGCAGGGATAAAATTTATTTTTGCACCCCACAATATCAAACCTCGTCAAATCCAGTTGCTAAAAAAAAACCTTCACAAAAAAACACTGTTGTATTCTGAGCGAGAAGGGAAAAAATTAAACGAATATCAGGTATTGATTATCGATAATATCGGTTTGCTTTCTAAGATATACAGCTATGCTGATATAGCTTATGTGGGTGGGGGAATGGGAAAAACCGGACTTCACAATATTTTGGAACCCGCCACATTTGGAGTTCCAATTTTGATAGGCCCATATTTCAAAAATTTTCCGGAAGCCGAAAAACTCCGAGAATTAGGTGGGCTATTTTCAGTGAGAAATCAAGCAGAATTTTCACAAATAATGACGCGTCTTATATCTCAAGCTTCCATAAGAGAAAAAACCGGAATGATCTGCAGTCACTTCGTGCAGCGCAACAAAGGCGCAACTCAAGCCATACGTACATTTATCAGGAAGTTGATATAGTTTTGTTAAAAGAGATGTATAAATTTAATAAAACTTTACAATAAATTATTATTTGGCAATCGCTAAAACTTCTACTTTAGCCTTTTGATAACCATAAAAAACCTAAAGATGAAAAAATCATTGATAGTGCTGTCGCTTTTTTCGGTGACTGTATTTTTCACTTCCTGCCGAGAAACCAAGGACGAACCCAATACGGTCGTAGAAAAAGAAGTCATTATTAAGGAAGAAACCCAACCGGTAGTTGAAGAAGATAAAGGAATCTTAGAACGTGCCGGAGAAGAAATTGACAAGGAAGTCAATAAAGAAATCAACGAAGAAATCGATAAAATCGGGGATGATAATTAACTTGTTTATCAAATAAATAATAAAAATCGCTACTGAGGGAATAAGAAAAATCTTTGTTTCCCCGTGGCATAAACCAAAAATCAAGAAAAATGAAAAAATTAGTGCTTATAGTTACCGCTTTATTTTTAGTTTCCACCGCTTTGGTCTCTTGCAGGGATCAAAATAACACCAATGATGTGGAAAACGAATTAAGAGATGAAAGAAATGATATCGAAGAAGCCGCCGATGATGTGGGCGATGCAATAGACAATGCCGCAGAAGACACCGGCGATGCCATTGAAAATGCTGCCGAAGATACCGGCGATGCAATTGAAGAAGGATGGGATGAAGCCAAAGAAAATACCGGTATAGGAGGCCATGACGATATGTGATTTTGATTGGATATCAATCAAATCATTTAAAAGTAAATCATCAAGTTACCCCCGAAAAGAGCTACTCACATGAGTGGCTTTTTTTCTTTTTGAAGACTTTTTAGCTCTTGTTTCAACTCTTGCATGGATTGCTGAAGTTGTTTTAAAATTCCGTTTTCAGAAAAGGAATCCAGCATAAAAGTGAGTTTGCTGTTTACTTGCCAGATTTCACGTATTTGGCTGATATTTAAATGAAAAGGTTCATAATCTTCATTAAAGGAAATTAACATAAGCTGATCTTTTCCCGGAATTTTTCTAACTTTTTTTATGAGCACTGAATCCGAGGTAACCACCACACAAACCTTATTGTCATTGATTTCTTCGATGCCGGAAACGGCTTTGCCCAGCACCCAATCTCCCGGCTGAAAATTCGGCAACATGCTGTCCCCTTCGATTTGAAAACCGCGATAAGTGGCATTGCGGTATTGCGGTAAGGGAATTTCAAAAGCAGGCAATTGTCGATGCCATTCCACATCGCCGATGTTTTGAGGATATCCCGCTGCTGCTTTTTGGCTGACCAACACCATATTTTCATGCCCCTCGGAATTAACGGTTACAATTTTAGGAAGTACATCCGACACAGGCGTTTTGAGGAACTTCTCTTCACTTTCACCAAATACCCATAAAGGATTGATATTAAACTTTTTAAATAGTTCAGCGACAACTTTTCCGGAGAGTTTTGTCTTTCCGCGTTCTATATCTGCGGTGGAGTTCTTTATACCCAAAATTGTGGCAAACTCAGTTTGGGTATATCGGTTTTCTTCACGAATTTCCTTAAACCGATTAATTTCGATGGATTGATTTTTTGTCATGCCTCAAATTTATATCTTTTTAGGAATAAATCCAAATGTTAATCGGAATGATTCCGAAAAAACGATTCCTGTTGATAAAAATTTATCCTTTACAAATTTTTAAAAAACCAAAATGCATAATTTTACCATTCACAACCATAAACACTTGTATTATGAAAAAAATGATTGTAAGCCTGATGGCTTTAAGTTTTTTAGTTGCTGTTTCCTCCTGTCGGGAAACCACCGGAGAGAAGGTGGAAGAAGCAGCTGAAGCTGTTGGGGAAGACATTGAAAATGCTGCGGAGGCTACGGCCGAAACCGTGGAAGAAGGAATCGAAGAAATCGACCGGGAAATCGATGAGGCTCGCGCGGATGATATGGTGGAAGATCAAGGAGATCACGAGGGGCACGGCCACTAAAAAAATTAAGAAAAAGAAAAAAGACCGTAGGAAACCACGGTCTTTTTTTGTGCCCGGGACGGGAATCGAACCCGTACGGCCGTTTATGGCCACAGGATTTTAAGTCCTGCGTGTCTACCAATTCCACCACCCGGGCTGTTTTTTTGAATCAACAGCCAAATCTTTTAGCAAAAATAACAAAAACCGCAAGCTACTGCCGCGGTTTTCCAATTCATTTCAATCATTAAGCCGGAGCGAAAAACGGGATTCGAACCCGCGACCCCCACCTTGGGAAGGTGGTGCTCTACCACCTGAGCTATTTTCGCACTTAGGGAAAATAGCCGCTCTTAAGCTCTCCTCTCTGAGCGAAAAACGGGATTCGAACCCGCGACCTCCACCTTGGCAAGGTGGCGCTCTACCAACTGAGCTATTTTCGCGAAAAATACGAGTGCAAATTTAAACTTTTTTCTGATTTCCGACAAAGCTTTCTGTAGGAAAAATAAGGTAATGGAATAGCACAAAACTTAAGCTTTGCTTTCCTTTGAAAAAAGCATGCGTTTAATTTCGTTCAATTTCATCAAAGCTTCTACCGGCGTGAGGGTATCGATGTCGAGATGACGGATTTCCTCTTTTAAATCTTCCAACAAGGGATCGTCCAACTTAAAGAAACTCAATTGCGGTTCTTCCTCAGTAGCGGATTTTAATTTCCCTACCAATTCATCACTACCGTGAGATTTTTCGAGTTTTTTCAAGATTTTATTTGCTCGATGCAAGACGTGTTGGGGCATTCCCGCCATTTTGGCCACATGAATACCAAAACTGTGTTTGCTGCCTCCCGGAATCAATTTTCGCAAAAACAGTACATTGTCTTTTAATTCTTTAACCGAAACATTATAGTTTTTAATCCGGGGGAAGGTTTCGGCCATTTCGTTTAATTCGTGATAATGCGTTGCAAATAGAGTTTTTGCGCGCGAAGGATGTTCGTGCAAATATTCGCTAATGGCCCAAGCAATCGAAATTCCGTCATAGGTGCTGGTACCGCGTCCAATTTCATCCAAAAGAACCAAACTCCTTTCCGAGAGATTGTTCAAAATACTTGCGGTTTCATTCATTTCTACCATAAAAGTAGATTCTCCCATCGAAATATTGTCGCTCGCACCTACTCGCGTGAAAATCTTGTCCACCAAACCGATTTCCACCGATTTTGCAGGAACAAAACAACCCATTTGAGCCAAGAGGACAATGAGAGCCGTTTGCCGAAGAATCGCCGATTTTCCACTCATGTTTGGACCGGTGATCATCACGATTTGTTGCTCTTCCCGATCCAGAAACAAATCATTTGAAATATAAGCTTCGCCGGGGGGAAGTTGTTTTTCGATGACCGGATGGCGTCCTTCGGAGATGTTTATGGAAAAGCCGTCGGTTATTTTTGGATGACAATAATTTTCTTCCAAAGCCAATTGCGAAAATCCACAAAGGCAATCCAAACGAGCTACTAACATGGCATTTTCCTGAACAGCTTCGATATAATCACTCATCCATATCACCAAATTTTTGAAAATTTCCTGCTCCAAGTGAAGTATTTTTTCTTCGGCACCTAAAATTTTGGATTCGTATTCCTTTAATTCTTCGGTAATATAGCGCTCAGCATTGACCAAAGTTTGTTTTCGAATCCAGTTTTCCGGAACTTTGTTTTTATGAGAATTTCGGACTTCAATATAATATCCAAAAACATTGTTGTTGGCAATTTTTAAACTGCTTATTCCGGTATTTTGGATTTCGCGTTCCAACATTTTATCCAAAAAATCCTTTCCCGAAAAAGCAATATTTCGCAATTCGTCGAGTTCTTCCGAAAAACCTTCGGCGATGGTGTTTCCTTTGAGGATATTGACGGGTGCTTCTTCTTTTAGAGATGCTGCTATTTTTTCGCGAAGTAACTCACAGGATTGAAGTTTTTCAGAAATCAGGTTTAAAGCTTCATTACCACATTGGGCTGTTTTTTCTTTAATGGGCACAATAGCTTCAAGAGAATTTTTAAGCTGTATGGTTTCACGGGGACTTATTTTTTGGGTTGCCACTTTAGAAATGAGTCGTTCTAAATCTCCGATTTTTTTTATCTGTACCTGAATTTGTTGACGTATTCCTTGATTTTTCAGTAAGAAATCAACAGCCTCATGGCGTTGTTTAATTTTCTGTGGATTTTTTAAGGGTAAGGCTAACCAACGTTTCAACATTCGTCCGCCCATGGGCGAAATGGTTTTGTCGATGACATCCAACAGCGTTACCGCATTTTGTGCCGTGGAATGATATAATTCGAGATTGCGGATGGTAAATTTATCCATCCATACGTATTCTCCTTCCAAAATCCGGGAGATGGAAGTGATATGTTTGAGTTTGTCATGTCTTGTTTCTCCCAAATAATGCAACACCGCTCCGGAAGCAATGCAAGCTGCTTCGAGATTTTCCACTCCAAAACCTTTGAGTGAATTGGTTTGAAAATGTTCGTTTAAGGTTTCTCGGGCGTAATCGATTTTAAAAAGCCAATCTTCCAAAAAGAAAAGATGAAAATCATCACCAAAAATATCGGCAAAGGTTTTTTTATCTTTTTTGGATACTAATATTTCACTGGGACTGAAGTTTTGAAGAAGTTTGTCCAGGTATTCCATATTTCCCTGAGAAGTCAGAAACTCACCCGTTGAAATATCCAAGAATGCGATCCCATTAGTGGTTTTTCCAAAATAAACCGCACATAGGAAATTATTGGATTTGCTTTGCAGCACTTCATCGTTTAAAGCCACTCCGGGGGTGACCAGTTCGGTGACACCGCGCTTCACGATTTTTTTGGTTTGTTTTGGATCTTCCAATTGATCACAAATGGCCACTCTCTCACCGGCTTTCACCAATTTGGGGAGATAGGAATTGAGGGAATGATGAGGAAAACCTGCCAGTTCGGTGCGTTCGCTCCCGTTGTTTCGATTAGTCAATACGATATTTAAAATTTTGGCGGTGCGAATGGCATCCTCTCCAAAAGTTTCATAAAAATCACCCACGCGAAAAAGCAACAAAGCATCAGGATATTTTGCTTTGATAGCATTGTATTGCTTCATCAAAGGAGTGGTTTTTTGGGCGGTCTTTGCTGACAAAATGGGTAGGTTTTTGAGGAAAGCTAAGATAATCTTTTTGTTGGTTTCTAACAAAAGGAGACATCGGCATTTTCTTGATTTTCCTTTTTTATTTTTGTGCTATGCAAAATCGAAAACTAAAGAACAGCGAATTGGGACGAAAATCTCCCGCAGAATTTAAATCAGCTGAAAAAACGCCATTGATTATTATTTTGGATAACGTCCGAAGCTTACACAATGTCGGCTCGGTTTTTCGCACCGCCGATTCTTTTTTGTTGAAAAAAATATATCTCTGTGGGATAACGGCCACACCTCCTCATAAAGATATTCGTAAAACCGCTTTGGGCGCGGATGAAACAGTGGAATGGGAATATGTAAAAGATACTTTTGAGTTGGTGCAACAGCTGCAAAAAGAAAAGATTCAAATACTGGTGGTTGAACAGGCAGAGAATGCTACTTTTCTTAATGATTTTTCACCCGAAACCGAAAAAACCTATGCCCTAGTGTTTGGAAATGAGGTAAAAGGAGTTCAGCAAAAAATTGTTTCTACAAGCGATACCGTACTGGAAATTCCTCAATTGGGAAGCAAACATTCGCTGAATATCTCTGTGAGTGTTGGCATTGTGGTTTGGGATTTATTCTGCAAGTTGGATAAATTGAAATCAGGGCATAGCCAATTCCATTAAGATTGTGCTTAAAATTGCGCCATAGGTTCCGACCGCATACCCAAAAACCGCTAACAAAACTCCAACCGTAGCTAAGGAAGGATGAAAAGCTGCGGCCACCACCGGTGCAGAAGCGGCACCTCCAACATTGGCCTGACTGCCCACAGTTAAAAAGAAATAAGGAGCTTTGATAAGTTTAGCAACCAATATCAAGGATATAGCATGTATTAATATCCAGATTAAACCAATGCCAATTAAGCCGGGATTGTCAAAAACCATGGTTAAATCCATTTTCATTCCGATGGTAGCCACGAGAATATAAATAAACACACTTCCTACTTTGCTTGCTCCGGCTCCCTCATATTCCTTTGCTTTGGTGAAGGATAAAATTATTCCGATGAGCGTGGCAATGCTAATCATCCAGAAAAATTGAGAAGCAAACGAAGAAAGTGCAGAGGATTTATCGCTGAAAGCTTCAAAATTGGTGGTGAGAAAAGAAGAAATCTCATCAGCAAAAAAATGAGAAATGCCCACCGCTCCAAATCCAAGGGCAAGAATAATCATCAGGTCGCTCAAACTGGGTATGCGACTTACTTTTTCGGTATATTTTGAAACCTTTTCTTTTAGGTGAGTTATGGCACTGTTATCGGCTTTAAGCCATTTGTCGATTTTCTTTTCATATCCGATTCCCATCAATAAGATAGCCATCCAAAGATTAGCAACGACAATGTCCACCAGGACCATCCCTCCATATTTTGAAGGATTATATTGATAGATTTCGAGCATTGCAGCCTGATTTGCTCCACCGCCAATCCAGCTGCCGGCGAGAGTAGAGAGTCCACGCCAAACAGCATCCGGACCGGCTCCGTTCAGAGTTTCCGGGGAAATGACCGAAAAAATCAAAATGGCAATTGGTCCGCCGATGATAATGCTTATCGTGCCGGTTAGGAATAGGATTAAAGCTTTGGGGCCGAGGTTAAAAACTGCTTTCAAATCAATACTTAAGGTCATTAAAACCAATGCTGCCGGCAGTAAATACCGACTCGCTATATAATAAAGATCGGTATGCGCTGCACTGATTATTCCTAATGAATTAAGAATTGCAGGGAGCAAATAACACATTAAAAGTGCCGGAACAATTTTGTAGAATTTATTCCAAAACCCGGTTTTTTTTGAGGAGGTATAAAAAACAAGTCCTAAAACCAACATCAATATGCCAAAAACCACAGTGTCGTTTTCGAAGTAAGGAATTTTTTCCATCAAAAAAATTTTTGTCAAACATAAAAAAGTTCCTGCAAGGATAAGAAGTTTTTTGATTTTGAAGCTGATTTCGAGGAACTTTTCCAATATTTTTTGGCAAATTTGTATTGGGTGGAGGAGGTTTATTTGCCTGATATTTTCCTCAAAACTTTGAGTTTGGATTTTAAGAATTTGTAGAAATAAATGAACAAAAGCAAGCTTAAGTTTTTTGTAACCGTGTGGGCGTAGGTAATTATGACCGTAATAAAAAAAACCAAAAGAATTAAAAAGTTTAACAATATATTAACACAGATTTTTTTATTTATTTATTATGGCTCTATTAATTTTGAATCTTGAAATCTAAAACTTAAGGTCATGAAAGAATTAATTAAATTAACAGCGGTACTTTTATTGTTTGCTTTTTTTGACTCTTGCAATAAAGAAGAAATCCCTTTAAAGACAATGGAAGATCCGGCAGAAAATATTAATGAACCATCCGCGCAAAAAAGCATGGTTTATTTGCCAGAAGAAAAAATGATTTTTAAAGTTGATGATAAATCGGAAATAAAAAGATTGGTGAAAAAAGTGGCGGATGAAAAAGAAAACATACAGATCAAGTCCTCCAGATTTACCACATTAAAGGACAGCAGGGGCGAATATAAAGCTGTTACTGCGAAATATGAAGCAGGCGACAAACTTATTAGCCTTGTCATTCCCTTGGTTCAACCTGAAGATTTATCTTTCGAAAAGGAGGGTGCTACAGTTTATTTAGTGGATGAGTGTACAATGAAATGTACTAGCGCTTGGATGTGTGATTCCTGTAAACAGGTAATTCATGAACGATGTAAGTCCCAAACTTGTACTTGTGAATCAGGAAGTGGAGGTTGCAGTTCTAAAATTAGCTTCCCTTAATTAAAGGTGTGTTCAAAAATATTTCGCACAGGCTGATGAATCATTTCGTCAGCCTTTTTTTTGAGTATGAGGGATGGTGTTTTACAATTTCCTTCTCACCGATACGAAGTTAACCCATTATTTCCCTCAAAACCTTTAAATAATCCTCTCTATTTTCCATAAAATCCATCCCGGAAACATCGATTGTTTTCACCTTCAACTTGGACTGACTTTGGATAAATTCCATATATCCCTTATTGAGTTTTTCCAAATATTCTGCTGTGATGCCTTGTTCATAATCACGTCCGCGCTTTTTGATGTTTTCCAAAAGACGGTCGGTAGTTTGGTATAAATAGACGTATAAATCAGGAAGGGGAAGGTTTTTGTGAATAATGTCGAACAGTTTTTTATAGAGCAAAAACTCTTCACGAGGCAACGTGATTTCCGCAAAAATCAAGGATTTGGAGGCATCGTAATCGGAGATGGTTAATTGGTGGTTGGATTTGGGGTGATGGATTAATTGAGAATTTAATTGTTGATAGCGTTCTGCCAAAAAAGACATTTCCAATGCAAAAGCATAGCGTTGCGGTTCTTTGTAGTATTTCGGCAAAAACGGATTGTCTTTAAACCTTTCCAAAACCGGTTTACCGTTGAAATCCTCGGCAATCATTCTTGTCAAACTGCTTTTTCCCGCGCCGATAACACCTTCTATGGCGAGGTGGTTCAAGCCTTCCAAAGAAAGTTTTGGGATTTCCAGTTTTTCCTTTGTTTCTTCGATTTCGGAACGGTCAGAAGTTTTTTGAAGAAGTTCGGAGATGGATTGCTTTCTTATCGGATGTATCAAATCCGGGGCAATATCAGCTAAAGGAGCCAAAACAAATCTCCTTTCGGACATTTTGGGGTGTGGAACAGTCAGGTTTTTATCCTGTTTTTGTTCGTTCCCAAAGAAAACAATATCCAAATCTATATTTCTATTGTCATACCCATTTTTGGACCGTACACGACCCAGTTCTTCCTCAATCCTCAATAGCTTTTCCAGGGTTTTTTCCGCCGAAAGTCTTGTGCTCACCTCAATACAAGCATTCAAAAAGTCATTGCCCTCGAAGCCCCATGCCGGGGTTTTGTATATCTTTGAAACGGCAGTGATATTTCCAATATGTTCAAAAATCAACTTCACGGCTTGTTGCAACCAGTGCATTTTATCACCACGGTTGCTTCCGAGCGCCAAATAAGTGGTTTGATGTGGGGAATGAAGCATAGGATTTAACAGGAAATTAAGGGGAACAAAATTAGGTGGTTTTACCTTTGTAACTTGCAATTATTGAGATATTTCAACATAAAATTTTAGAACATCCGCATAAAACTTGTTGACAGGCACAATCATGAAAAAAGCATTAAAAATAACCGGAATTGTCGTTTTATCGCTCATCATAATCCTTTTGGTAGCTCCATTTCTTTTTGCAGGCACAATTGAAGAAGCAGTAAAAAAAGCCATCAACAAAGAAATTAACGCCGAAGTGGCGTGGGAAGATCTGAGCTTGAGCCTTTTCAGCAGCTTTCCGGATGCACAACTTAACATCAAAAATCTGAGTGTGGTCAACAAATCTCCTTTTGAGGGCGACACACTGGCACACAGTGAAAAATTGGCCTTGGATTTGGAAATTATGCAACTTTTCAGCATAGGCGAAGAGCCTTTGGCCATCAATGAGTTGAAATTAGAAAATGCTTTGGTGAACATCAAAGTGGATTCCCTGGGCCGGGCGAATTATGATATTGCCAAAGAATCTGCTTCCACCGAAACCGCCGCTGATACAGCTTCTGCGGGGCTGACTTTTGACGTACAACATTATGCCCTCAAAGGTACCACAATCAATTACCTCGACCAAAAATCAAAAACTTTTTTGAGGGTTAAAAATTTGGATCATGAAGGAACAGGAGATTTTTCTGCTAAAAATTCCAGACTGGAAACAAAATCTAAAGCCTTGATTTCGTTTCAAATAGATAGTATGGAATATCTGAAAGAAATGCCGGTTGAACTCATTGCCGATATCGATATGGATATGGAAAACCAAAAGTATAGTTTTTTGGAAAATCAGGCTTTAATAAACCAATTAGAACTTCAATTTGACGGATATGTAAAAATGAATCCTGACCAACCTAACGGGGAAGCCGGCAATACCGAGGTGAATCTGACTTTCAAAACCCCTTCCTCCGATTTTAAAAACTTTTTGGCGGTGATTCCCCAGGAATATTCCAAAAATATTGAAAATGTTTCTACGACGGGAAATTTCACGATAAACGGAGAAATCAACGGAATTGTTGATGAAACCCATATTCCGAAATTAAATATTTCGGTGCTTAGCGAGGATGCCTCTTTCAAATATCCGGATTTACCGAAAAGTGTGGAAGATATTGCCATCATAGCCAACCTGAAAAACGAAACCGGCCTGATGGAAGACACCTATCTGACCTTGGATAAGCTGAATCTGCGAATCGATCAAGATATATTTTCTGCAAAAGGCCGCATTGACGACCTGACCGGAAACATGAAAATCAATATGGATCTTGCAGGCACACTGAATCTGGCTAACCTTGAAAAGGCTTATCCGCTGGATTTGGAGCAGGATCTCAATGGAATTCTCAAGGCAAATATGAGCGCTAACTTCGATATGGAATCTGTTGAAAAAGAGCGCTATCAAAATATAAAAACTAACGGTACAGCAAGCTTGAGCAATTTCCGTTATGTTTCTCCGGAAATCCCTAATCCGGTTAATATCGACCGGATGAAGTTGATTTTTAACACTTCCAAAATCAGTTTGCAAGAAATGACGGCTTCCAGCGGACAAACCGATGCCCGCATTTCGGGAACCTTACAAAATTTGATGGGATTCCTTTTTGCCAATTCCGATTTAAAAGGAAATTTTAGCTTGAGTTCCAATACGTTTGCCGTGCAAGATTTCATGGTTGCTCAAACGGAGACCCCGGAAAAAGAAACCCAATCCGAAGCGAGAACTTTGTCCAACGAAACCGAACAGGCCGTAAAAATCCCTTCATTTTTGGATGTAAGCTTAGATTTTAATGCCGGAAAAGTTTTATATGATAATTTAGTGCTGGAAAATATGTCTGGAAAATTGATTTTGAAAGATGAAACCGCAACTCTTCAAAATGTATCTTCCAACATTTTTGGCGGAAAAATCGGCTTGGATGGAAATGTATCCACCAAAACCACGACTCCCGCTTTTCAGATGAATCTAGATTTGGCAAATATCAATATTGGTCAATCTTTCACTTCATTGGAACTCATACAAAACCTTGCTCCGATTGCCAAAGCTTTGCAAGGAACTTTAAACACCAATATTCAGTTGAACGGAAATCTTAACAAGGATCTCACTCCAATTCTCACCAGTCTTGCCGGAGGAGCAATTGCCGAAGTTTTGCAGGCCGAAGTGCAGACCTCGCAAATGCCTTTATTGGCAAAGTTGGACAATCGATTGGACTTTTTGAATATCGGTGACATCGATTTGAAGGATTTGCAAACCCAATTGGAATTCCAAGATGGAAATGTGAACCTGAAACCTTTTGATTTTGATGTCAAAGGAATACAATTCACCATTTCCGGAACCCATAGTTTTGATAATAATATGGAATATAATTTGGACTTGGATTTGCCCGCAAAATACCTCGGTTCTGAAGTAGGCGGAAAATTGGCCGACCTCAGTGGAGCCGACTTAGAGAATATGATGGTGGAATTACCGGTATCAATAAGTGGAAATTTTTCCAACCCCCAGATTAAGGTGAATACGGAAAAGGCCGTAAAAACCATTACTCAGAAAATTGTTGAGGAGCAAAAAGGAAAATTGCGCGATAAAACAAAAGATAAACTGAAAGACCTTTTAGGAGGAGGAGAAAAGGAAGAACCCCAAGATCAAACTCCTTCTGATACTACTAAAACCCAAGAACCAAAGTCCAAAGAAGAGAAAATCAAAGAAGGAATAAAGAACATTTTTGGGGGGTTGAAAACCAAAAAAGATACCCTCAAATAATTTTAGGCTTATAGAAAAACACCTGAGAGGATTTTTTTTATTAAAGAAAAATTGATTAACTCATTTATAAAAACAATGAGAATTTCTTGTTTTTTCGCTCTTAAATCGGTATCCTGCGGTTTTTAAAGGAAAAAATGACTTACAACAAAGAGGGATTAAAAATATAAAATCCCGATTTTCTTTCTCCGGCATTTGCAGAAGCCGGACAGTATGAGTCTTTAAAAATAATTTTTCTGTGTTTTTTGAAAATAAGAAAAATTGATTTCCTTTTGTTTTATAAATCACTAATAATAAACACGTTAATCATTAAATAAACCATTTATGCTGAAAGTAACCGTAAAGGAAGGCGAAAAGATTGAACGCGCACTAAAACGCCTAAAACGAAAAGTACGCGACACGAAAATGATGCAAAAAATCCGTGATAACCGAGAATACACTAAAAAATCTGTTGCCCGTCGTAGACAAAAGCAAAAAGCCGAGTATGTTCAGGCTTTACGAGATAAAGAACAAGACTAATATGCAAACCTTCACGATTTACAACCCCAACATGAAGCCTGATGAGGCCGAAAAGGAAAAAATTGTAAACTTTCTTTTTGAACATCTGGATGAATATGGAGATCCTAAAGAGGATATACGAAAATCCCTGGATTTTGCCGTCCATGATTTAATTCCTTCTCTGGGGGGATTCGTGTTGTTGTTGAAAGAAGAAGGGGAAATTCTGGGTGCTACAATTGTCAATAAAACCGGGATGTCGGGTTATATTCCGGAAAATATACTTGTTTATATTGCCGTAGATGGAAAAAAACGCGGTCAGGGAATTGGCAAAAAGATCATGAACAAAGCCTTGGAAATGACCGAAGGCAGTGTGGCTTTGCATGTAGAGCCAAACAATCCCGCAAAATATTTATATGAAAAAACCGGATTCACCAGTAAATATCTGGAAATGAGATATACAAAGGGATAGAAACTTGAAAATTCTTTGTATCAAAATCCGAACCTGAAACACAACAATTGAAACTTTCCGATTTCAGAAAAGAACTGCATGCACATCCTGAACTTTCGGGAAAAGAGACAGAAACAGCAAAAAAAATAGAAGCTGAATTAGAAAAATGCCGACCACAAAAGATCATTAAAGGCTTGGGCGGCAACGGCTTGGTTGCAATTTTTGAAGGGAAAAAACCGGGGAAGACTATCGTTTTTCGTGCTGAACTGGATGCCCTGCCCATCCGGGAGGTGAATACTTTTGAGTATGTTTCAAAAAACCCAAATGTTTCTCACAAATGCGGACATGACGGCCACATGACCATTTTGATTGGCCTTGCCCGGAATTTATTGGAAAATCCTCCACAAAAGGGAAAAGTGCTTTTACTTTTTCAGCCCGCAGAAGAAACCGGAGAGGGCGCAAAAGCAATTTTGAACGACACAAAATTCAAAGAAATAAATCCTGATTTTATTTTTGCTTTACACAATATTCCCGGAGAAAAAAAAGGAAAGATAATTTGTAAGAAAGGAAGTTTCACCCCTGCCGTGAGCAGTGTGGTAATTAAACTCCAAGGAAAAACCTCTCATGCCGCTGAGCCCGAAAACGGACTCAATCCTGATTTGGCACTGGCCGAACTCATTTCTAGCCTCAAGAAAATGGAAATTCAAGATGAAAATAGAGAGGATTTTACGGTCATCGCCACAGTTTTTGGCCATCTGGGTTCCAAGGATTACGGAATTTCAGCCGGGGAAGCCGAGGTGCATTTCACCGTACGTTGCTGGACTTCTGATCAACTTGATTTCCGAAAAAAAGAAATCGAGAAAAGTATAACTTCAATTTCTCAAAAATATCATTTGCAAGCTTCTGCGGAATGGATTTATGATTTTGCGGCAAATAAGAACGATCAAGATGCTTTTACATTAATCCAAAAAGCAAGTCAACAAAACGGATTTGATTTTTTGGAAAAGAAATACCCTTTTAAATGGGGAGAGGATTTTGGAGTATTTACCCAAAACCAAAAGGGAGCCATGTTTGGATTGGGATCAGGCAAAAACACCCCCGCATTGCACAATCCTGATTACGATTTTCCGGATGAAATAATTCCTGTGGGAGTAAAGATGTTCCGCAAAATATTTGAATTGGCACAAGAATAATTTCTCAGATTTGGATTTGAAAATTCTAAATAGTAATGAACCACAGTTCCACCATCTATCTCGATCAAAAAGCATTAGCCAATAATATCGATTACATCCGTTCGGTAAAAGGAGAGGAAACCTTATTATCCTCTGTTTTGAAGGCCAATGCCTATGGTCACGGGATTTCACAAATGGTCAAGGCTCTGCAAAAATTAAAAGTAGAACATTTTTCGGTATTCAGTTCTTCTGAGGCTAAAGAGGTTTCCCGGGAAACTACAGGCGATTGCACCATTATGATTATGGGCGATATCAGCCCGATAGATGAAGATTGGGTGATAGAAAACGAGATTGATTTTTTTGTGTTCAATTTCTATCGTTTGGAAAAAATGACTGAACAGGCAAAAAAAGCCAATAAAAAGATAAACATTCACCTGGAATTGGAAACCGGTATGAACCGGACAGGTTTTAATAAACCTCAATGGAAACAACTGGTCGAATATCTGAAAAAGAATTCAAAACAAATCAATATTAAAGGGATCTGCACCCATTTTGCCGGAGCGGAAAGCATTGCGAATTACAAACGAATTCACGACCAACGCAAAACCTTTAAAAAAGCAATACGTTTTTTCAAAGATAATGAAATTTCTCCGGAGAGAATCCACTGTTCCTGTAGTGCCGCCATGCTCTCTTTTCCGCAAGCTAATTATGATATGGTTCGTATCGGAATATTGCAATACGGGTTATGGCCGAGTCGGGAGACTTTTATTTCACATATGACCAAAAAGAATATTGACGATGACCCGTTGGAACCCGTTTTAAGTTGGAAATCTTATATTATGGATACCAAAAAAGTCAGGAAGGGAACACACATTGGTTATGGAACCACTTACCTTGCCGAAACCGATATGGTTATTGCTTCAGTTCCGGTGGGATATGGATACGGTTATGACCGTGATCTCAGTAACCAAGGTCGTGTGATTGTGGGCAAGCATCGACTGAGCGTTATAGGTATTGTCAATATGAATATGTTGTTGATTGATATCACACAAATTGCCGAGAAAACTTCCATTGGAGAGGAAGTTGTTTTGATAGGAAAGCATGAGGATTTGGAAATTACCGTAAATTCTTTTGAAAATTTGACCTCAAAATTGAACTATGAAGTACTGGCAAGATTGGATAAAGATATTCCCCGAAAATTGATTTAAACCACCAGCTCTTTTGTTTCTGATTGTAGCTTAAATCTCTCATTTTTTAAGGATATTATAACACGCTAAACTTTAAATATTCTTTTATTTTAATTAACTTTGGACTGAATTGAATACTAACTTTTAAAAATAAATATCATGTCATTCGAATTACCGAAATTACCTTACGCATTTGATGCTCTTGAACCCCATATTGACGCCAAAACCATGGAAATCCACCACGACAAACATCATGGAGGATATACCAGTAAATTAAATTCTGCAATTGAAGGCACCGATTTGGAAGGAAAGGAAATCGAGGACATCATGAAAAATCTCGATATGTCCAATTCTGCTGTTCGTAACAATGGGGGAGGATATTACAACCACAATCTTTTTTGGGAAATTATGTCCCCCAATGGCGGAGGAAAACCTTCCGGTGATTTAGGCAATGCCATCGACCAAAGTTTTGGTTCATTTGATAAGTTTAAAGAAGAATTTTCAAAAGCTGCAGCAACTCGTTTTGGTTCCGGTTGGGCATGGCTTTGTGTTCATAAAGGAGGCAAACTCGAAGTTTGTTCCACCCCAAATCAAGACAACCCGTTGATGCCCGACACCGGCTGTGGAGGACATCCTATTTTGGGACTTGACGTTTGGGAACACGCGTATTATCTTAATTACCAAAACAAACGTCCTGATTATATCGAAGCGTTTTTTAACGTGATCAATTGGGATGAGGTTTCAAAAAGATATGAAAGCAACAAATAAACGTTGTTTTAAAGAAAAATAAAAGACCGGTAATCATGCCGGTCTTTTTTTATGGTTCACCTCGAAAAAAGTAAAGAAAAAAGGCAGCCCGAAGACTACCTTTTGCCCCAAATTTTACCATAAAAAATTAACCTACTAAAGTTATGGTTAGGCTAAGATACAAAATAAATTTGATATATGGCAAATTTTATTTTTATCTGTCAGTAATTTATTAAAAAAATAAACATGGAGAAAAAATATTAATAAGCACGAACCTTATTTCCTTCAAAATAATTCAAAAAGGCACGATTTACGACTCGATTGCCGCCGGGTGTCGGATAATTTCCCGTAAAATACCAGTCTCCGAGGTTTTTTGGGCAGGCTTCATGCAGTTTTTCCACACTTTGGTAGATAATTTTAAGTTCGGCTTTGGTGTGTTCATCGCTGAGAAGTTCGGCAATTTTATCCGAAATCTGCTCTGTGGAGAAAGGAGCATAAATTTCTTTGACAAAATTCTTTACTTCACTATCGTCCAATTCTATTTGGTCTTTACATTTTTGATAAACTTCATCCACGATATGTATTTGATCGGTTTCTTCCAAAAGGGAAATAGCTGCCCGGAAAGCCACAAAATCTTCTAGGTTTGCCATATCAATTCCATAGCAATCGGGATATCGTATTTGTGGTGCCGAAGAAACAATCACGATTTTTTTGGGACCTAAACGGTCCAGCATTTTAATAATGCTTTTCTTTAATGTGGTTCCCCGAACGATACTGTCGTCGATGACTACCAAGTTGTCTGTATTTTTGACTAACCCGTAGGTTACATCATAAACGTGCGCAACCAAATCATCCCGACTTTTGTCTTCGGTAATAAAAGTGCGAAGTTTTGCGTCTTTGATGGCGATTTTTTCAGTACGGATGCGGTGACTCAAAATTTCTGTTAATCGTTCATCGGTAAGATTTTCCCTCTCGTTGAGGATAGCCTCGTTCTTTTGTCGGTTCAGTTCGTCTTGTGCCGCTTCCAACAT
Source organism: uncultured Flavobacteriaceae bacterium (assembly GCA_964410335.1). Taxonomy (GTDB): domain Bacteria; phylum Bacteroidota; class Bacteroidia; order Flavobacteriales; family Flavobacteriaceae; genus DASSWG01. The sequence continues at coordinate 46,482 of CAYPGZ010000001.1, forward strand.
TCCATAGAAAGAAGTTTCGGCGGTATTGGGAATAAACGAAAACACCGAGTTGATGGTGTCGTGATCGATTGCTTTTAAAACATCCGGCATCAAAAGGCGGCCGAGCATTTTTCGTTCCTGGTAGATTTCTTTGTCGCTGCCTCGCGAAAAATATATTCTTTCAAAAGAACAAGCTTTGCGTTCCAAAGGTTTAATAATTTGTTTCACCGAAATTTTCCCATTTTTCTTGGTGATAAGCGCATGCCCGGGATCAAGCTCAGAAACAGCCTCAAAAGGCACGTTGAAAACGGTTTGTATAACCGGTCTTTCGGAAGCCACTACCACTACTTCATCGTCCTTGTAATAATACACCGGACGAATCCCTGACGGATCGCGCAATACAAAGGAATCGCCGTGACCTAACAAACCCGCCATGGCATATCCGCCGTCCCAATCTTTTGAGGATTTTCGTAGGATTTTAGCCACATCCAGTTGTTCGGCGATATGAGGAGAAGCCTCCCGTTTGTTGAGTCCTTCTTTTTTGAGTTTTTTATAAAGTTTTCTTACTTGAGAATCGAGGAAATGTCCGATTTTTTCCATCACAGTTACCGTATCCACCGTGTCTTTCGGGTGTTGACCAAGCTCAACAAGATGATTGAATTGCTCAAAAACATTGGTCATATTAAAATTTCCGGCAACAATCAAGTTTCGGTGCATCCAGTTGTTTTGACGAAGAAAGGGGTGCACATTTTCGATGCTGTTCGACCCAAAAGTACCATAACGCACATGACCTAAAAACAATTCTCCCAGATAAGGGATGTGTTTCTTTTGTGCGGCGATATCATCGCAATATTCAGGATGCTTACTCATTTCTTCATTGATGCGCTCATTTATCTGTGAAAAAATATCCTGAATGGGTTGCGCATCATTCGAGCGTAATCTGCTGATATAGCGCTGACCGGGAGGCATGTCTAATTTGATGCTGGCAAAACCCGCGCCATCTTGGCCACGATTGTGCTGTTTTTCCATCATCAAATACATTTTATTTACCCCATAAAAAGCCGTGCCGTATTTTTCCTTGTAATATTCAAGGGGTTTTAGAAGACGGATGAGCGCAATACCGCACTCGTGTTTTATGCTGTCGCTCATTGCAAAGAATTGGTTTTTGCCACTAAGTCACAAACCTGAATTTATTTTTTCATGCCTTTGGTGGTGATATTCAAACTAAATCAATATCAAATTGTGTCAATTGCCTAAATTGGTTAAGCCTTTCCTGAACATCTTCTTCCGTTAGCTCCAACATACGTGTTGTACCAAACTTTTCGACACAAAAAGATGCGAGATTCGAACCGTGAATAATTGCATTTTTCATGTTTTCGAAGGAGGTATTTTCCGTTTGAGCCAAATAGCCCGCAAATCCTCCTGCAAAAGTGTCGCCTGCCCCGGTGGGGTCAAACACTTCTTCTAGTGGTAATGCAGGAGCAAAAAATACATCTTTGCCTGAAAACAATAAAGCTCCGTGTTCTCCTTTTTTGATGACCACATATTTTGGTCCCATTTTACAAATTTTTCCCGCCGCACGAACCAAAGAATATTCTCCGGAAAGTTGGCGCGCTTCCTCATCGTTTATGGTGATAACATCTACCTTTTCAATAACTTGCAAAAGTTCGTCCAGGCTGTTGTCCATCCAAAAATTCATAGTATCGAGAATGATAAGTTTTGGATTTTTAACTTGTTCAATCACACTCATTTGGACGTTGGGATGCAGATTTCCTAACATCACGATTTCGGCATCACGGTGTTTTTCAGGAACCACTGGTTGAAAATCGGCCAGAACGTTTAATTGTGTGTCTAAGGTATCACGGGTATTCATGTCATTGTGATACCGACCGCTCCAGAAAAAACTTTTTCCATCTTTAACGATTTCCAATCCATCGAGATTGATGTTTCTTTCCTTGAAAATGTCGATATAAGCTTGAGGAAAATCGCCTCCAACAGTAGAGACAATGGCACAGTCGATATCGAAGCGAGAGGCTGCAAGGGAAATATAAGTTGCGGCTCCGCCCAAAATTTTATCGGTTTTTCCGAAAGGTGTTTCAATGGCGTCGAAGGCAACAGTGCCGACGATAGTCAGTTTAGACATCTTGGATTTTTTGCAAAATTACGGTTTTTGGAAGTTAAAGCATGGTATTTCCACAAATTTTGAGTCGAAGGGATGTCAAGCCGCTGACGGACTAGGTTTAGATTCCCGTAGGAACAGCATGAATTAATTTTTGGGTATAGGCTTTTTGTGGATTTAAATAAACCTCATCGGCATCGCCGCTTTCCACAATTTTCCCTTCATGCATCACCAACAGTTGATCGGCCATGTATTTAACCACAGCCAAATCATGTGAAATAAAAATATAGGTAAAACCAAATTTTTCCTTTAATTCATTCAATAAATTCAACACTTGAGCCTGAACCGAGATGTCCAAAGCCGAAACCGATTCATCACAAATAATCAATTTAGGTTGCAAGGCAATGGTTCTTGCAATTCCGATACGCTGACGTTGACCTCCACTGAATTCATGCGGATACCGATAAAAATGTTCCTCCGAAAGACCGACCCGTTTCAACAATTCGAGGGTTTTTTCTTTTCGTTGGGCTTGATTTTCATACAATCCGTGAACTAACATGGGTTCCATAATGGCTTTTCCTACGGGAATTCTTGGGTTGAGAGAGGAAAACGGATCTTGAAAAATGATCTGGATCTCTTTTCTGAGGTTTCTTAATTTCCTTCCGGAAAGATGGGTTATATCTTCACCTTTATAATATATTTTTCCTGCAGAGGCCGGCAATAATCGCAAAAGTACATTTCCCAAAGTGGATTTTCCACATCCTGATTCGCCAACTAAACCCAGCGTTTCGCCTTCATAAATTTTTAAACTCACATGGTCTATAGCTTGGATTTTTATTTTTTTTCCAAACACTCCTGTTTCCTCAGAGGAAGTTAAGAAAAACTCTTTTTCCAGATTTTCTACTTCTAAAAGAGGCGGTTTGGCGTATATTTTTTCATGTCTTTTTTGTCTTTCTTCCTTATTTTCCAAAACTATTTCAGGAGATTTTCCCAAAAAATCCTTTACCGTAGCGAGTTTTTTGGGGCGGTCGTTTACCGGTGGTTTGGAAGCCAATAAGGCTTTCGTGTAATTTTCTTTGGGATGCATAAAAATTTCCTGAACCGTATTTTGTTCCACAATTTTTCCACGGTACATCACAATTACCCGATCGGAAATTTCTGAAACAACGGCCAGATCATGCGAAATAAAAAGAATACTCATTTCGGTTTCTTGCTGAAGCTGTTTCAACAAGGAGAGGATTTCTTTTTGAACAGTAACATCCAGTGCGGTGGTGGGTTCGTCAGCGATGAGGATTTTTGGTTTGCACGCAATTGCCATCGCAATCATTACTCGTTGTTTTTGTCCTCCACTAATTTGATGGGGATAAGCATTATAAATACTCTTGGGACGAGGAAGTTTTACCTTCTCAAAAAGGGAAAGCGTTTCTTTTTTTGCAGCTTCGGAATTTATTTTTTTATGTCTCAACAGGATTTCCGAAACTTGCTTTCCGCATTTCATGGAAGGATTAAGCGAGCTCATCGGCTCCTGAAAAATCATCGAAATTTCTTTCCCACGAATTTGTTGCAGGTTTTTTTCTGACAGCGAAAAGAGATTTTGCCCTTGAAAATTAATTTCTCCTGATTCCAATTTTCCTGTTTTTCCCAACAAACCTAAAATAGATAACGCTGTTACCGATTTTCCCGAGCCGGATTCTCCCACAATTCCCAACACTTCATTTTTTTCCAGAGAAAAACTGATTTCATCCAATACACGATTTTTTCCGTTTTCGGTGTGGAAAGAGAGAGAAAGATTTTTTATTTGAAGTAGGGACATGGACTAGCTTATGGTTATAGAAACGTGATTTTCAGGAACATACATTCACGAATATTTTTTGCGGAGTGACTAAACCGAAACGATTTCGGTTTCATTCAACAATTTTTCTTGTCTGAGCTTGAGGATTATTTGGGCAACGGCCACTACGTCTTTTTCGCAGTAAGCACAAATTCGTGAGATATCTTTATCATTATAAAAAACATTCCGCACCTGACTGCCATCGATATCGTCCTTAGGGGAAGGAATTCCCAAGACGTTGGTAAGGAGTTTCAGTGAGGTGTAATGTTTATAATCACCGAATTTCCAAAGTTCAAGCGTGTCTAAATGAGGAACTTCCCAGGGTTTTTTTCCAAATAAATCGAGTTTGCCGGGCAAGGAAATCCCATGAATCAACATACGTCGGGCGATGTAGGGAAAATCAAATTCTTTGCCATTATGAGCACATAAAAGATGTTCAGGTCTGTTGAAATGCGTATCTAAGAGATTTTTAAAATCCTTCAGAATCTTTATTTCTTCCCCAAAAAAAGTGGTGATTCGAAATTCTCGTTTCGCTTCGCGGAAACTGAAAAATCCCACCGAAATACAAACAATTTTACCGAATTCTGCCCAAATTCCGGCGTGGTCATAAAATTCTTCGGCAGTAAACTCATCTTGACGTTTATATTGAGTTTTGTGTTCCCAGAGTGCTTTTCTCTCCTCGTTCAGCTCCTCAAATGATTCAAATTCCGGCACCGTCTCGATATCGAGAAAAAGAATGTTTTCGAGTTTTATGTGCTTAAACATACCTGAAGAAGGTTAAGAATATTGGCTCAAGATAGCAATTTTTTAAAAAAGTGAGATTTGTTTGTGATCTTGTTCATGTTCCAGCAACCATTTTTTACGCCATAAACCTCCTGCATATCCAACCAAAGAGCCATCACTGCCAATCACACGGTGACACGGAACTACAATCCACAACGGATTTTTTCCATTGGCCGAGGCAGCAGCACGAATATTTTTTTCATCTCCGAGAGCACGTGCTAAATCCAGATAAGAAATGGTTTTCCCAAAAGGAATTTTTAACAGCTCTTTCCATACTTTTTTCTGAAAATCAGTTCCTTGCGGGTTTATTTTAAAATCAAAGATGCGGCGTTTTCCTTCGAAATATTCTGTGAGTTGCTGAACGGCTTCTGCTAATTCTGTCGTGGGTTTTGCGTTTTCTAGAGCTGCTTCGATTACTGAAATTTTTGAAATTCCATTTTCATCTCCTTCGATATATACCGTGCCCAGAGGAGTTTTTAAGGTGGTTTTCATTTTTAAATAAACCTAAAATTATATTTCGTGAAATTCTAAAAAAATAAATGAGATCAAAAATAAATCAGAAGCTCAAAAATCAGTAGAAAACATGAATTTTGAAGGAATAAACCTAAAAATATATTTTAAACCAAATTATAATTTGTCCGATATTTGTCATTAGTATCTTTTAAAACACTTGATCATGGAATTCAAAAATTTGAGTAAATATTTTGTGAGAGGCTTGATTTATCTTGTTCCTACTGCGCTGACCTTTTACCTGCTTTATGAAGTTTTTGTGTTTATTGATGAGATTTTACCTTTCAACCTCCCTCCGGGTTTTGGGGTGCTCATTATGTTGATATTGATTACCCTGGTTGGGTATTTGGGGAGTACACTCATTACCGATAGGATTAAAAATTATCTTGAAAAAATCATCAAGCGCACGCCTTTGATTAGTGTGATTTATGGTAGCATCAAAGATTTGATAACGGCTTTTGTGGGGCAGAAAAAAAGCTTTAGCAAACCGGTAATGGTCAAGCTCTATGAAAACAGCAAAATTGCTCGAGTGGGTTTCGTAACGGACGAAGATCTTTCGGAATTGCAAATTAAAGATGACCTTATTGCAGTGTATATTCCGCATTCATATAACATTTCCGGGAATCTGTTTTTGGTTCCGAAAAGTTATATCACTCCTTTGGATGTGAAAAGTGCCGAATTGATGAAATATGCCGTCAGTGGTGGTGTAGTGAGGATTGAGGAAAACGAAGAATAAAAAGCTAATTATTCCTGTTTAAAAGTCTTGAGAATAGCATCCTTAATCCTTTTTCTGTCTTCATCGCTGAGGTTTGAACCGGAAGGCAGGCACAATCCGTTTTGGAATAGGTTTTCGGCTACTTTTTTTCCGTAATAGGGTGCATCTGCAAAAAAGGGCTGCAAGTGCATGGGTTTCCACAGCGGTCTGCATTCAATATTTTCTTTTTCAAAAGCTTTACGCAGATCTTCACGGTTTATGCCGTGGGTTTGTTTTGGATCAATAATAATGGAGGTTAACCAAAAATTGGAAAAATAATCGGAATTTGGTTCTTCTAACAAACGCACTCCGGGGATTGCTGCAAATAAATCTTTATAGAACATATGCATTTTTCGGCGTAAATCCACATGCGAATCGAGGATTTCCATTTGTCCACGACCAATTCCGGCGGTGATATTACTCATTCGATAATTAAAACCGATTTCACTGTGTTGATAATGAGGGGCATCGTCCCGGGCTTGAGTAGCATAAAAAACAGTTTTATTTTTCACTTTTTCTGAAGGACAGACCAAAGCTCCTCCACCGCTGGTGGTAATAATTTTATTGCCGTTGAAAGAAAGGATTCCAAAATCTCCGAAAGTTCCACACTTTCTATTTTTGTAGGTAGAGCCTAACGCTTCAGCACTATCTTCGACTACGGGAATTTCATATTTTTTTGAAATGGCTTCAATCTCATCGATTTTGTAAGGCATTCCATACAGATGTACGGCGACGATTGCTTTGGGTTTTTTGCCTTTAGCCATTCTGTCTTTTATTGCATCCTCCAAACTTTTAGGACAAATATTCCAAGTTTCGGGTTCACTATCGATAAAAACCGGAGTGGCTCCTTGGTATTTAATTGGATTTGCCGAAGCTGAAAACGTAAAACTCTGACATAAGACTTCATCTCCGTGGGAAACCCCAAGTTGAAGTAAAGCTAAATGAATAGCAGCAGTACCACTGCTCAAAGCGGCAATGTGCTTATCGTGGTTTAAATAGGATTTCAAATCGGCTTCAAAACCATTCACGTTTGGTCCTAAGGGAGCGACCCAATTTTCCCGAAAGGCGGAATCGATATATTTTTTTTCGCCTCCGCCCATATGTGGGGAAGAAAGCCAGATTTTAGGATTTGCCATGAGCAAAAATGCTTTTGCCTTATTTTTTGACGAATCTCAATACTTGGGACTTGTTTCCGGCGGATACTTTTACAAAATACAATCCACTGGAAAATCCGTTCAATGATATCGTTGTCTTTTGATTATTGACATTGCTAATCCGGGTGATTGACCTTCCTGTCATATCATAAATTTGAAGACTTTGAATGGTTTCTGTGGATTCAATATTTATAATCGAATTTGCAGGATTCGGATAGAGCGCAATATCAGTATGAGTTGAAAATTCATCTGTTCCCAACAAGCAAGTTATTTCAGCTTCCCAGCCGGCTTCTCTTACTCCGGGATCAGAAACAAATCGAACGGTAATTGCGCCTGATGCACTGGTTGCTTGAAAAGGTCCCGGAATATTAGCGCCGGTTAAGTTTTCTCCATTAGGAAAAACAGGAGCATTCAGATTTTCTCCATCATAAAGCGTCATATAGTCATACCCGTTTTCCAAATTAAATTCGGTGAAAGTCATTGTAATTTTATCGTTAGGAACTTGCGGATAAAAAGTTTTAATAATTTCTTCACCGTTGCCGTAGTTTCCGTTTGGTCCCCCGGTGTCATAAAATTTATCTCCGGCACAATAGTTTCCGTTGGTTAGGAATAGTCGTTTGATACTGGAAGCAATATCTCCTGAAGAACAAACATTCCCCATTTCAAATACATAATAAGTATTGGGCGTTAATCCCGATATATTAAACGAGGAAGAGGTAGTATTATTCCAAGAAGTAGGAGGATTATTGTATTTATAAACTCTAAAATTCCAGGAAGAAGAAGTATTATCAATAACATTTACGTCAAGTGACGAACCCGTAATATTTTCCAACTTGGCAGAAGTAATGGTTGCATAACAGCTGCAATCTACCCCCAAACAATTTTTTCCATTTATAGTTGAACGAATAAGTTGCCCGGGTTGCGGCCCAAAACCTTTAGTGAAATTAATGCCGGTGGGCAATAAGTGGCAATAACTCATAATTGTTCCTCCGTTGCTAGGGATAGTTCCTACACAACCTTCACCATGACCGGCTTGTTCCCCACATCCGTCAATAGCGGTATTATTTCCATTCCACGCACATGCATGAGTGTGTGGGGAACCTAGAGAATGTCCCATTTCGTGTGTCATTGCCATGATAGTCCATGAATAAGTGGGTACAGCTGCATAAAACTGGTCAATAGCCGAATATGCATAATTTTTTGCTGAACATATAGAGTTGAGATAGGCGACACTCGTGGTAGAAGGAGAATTTACCAAATGGCCTAAATCACCATAAAAGTATGAACGATAATTTCTAAAGACGGAAAGGTTTGTGCTATAATTATAAACATACGGATCCGGAGCTGTCCACACCATGGTGCTGTTTAAAGATACAGTGATATTATCATTTGCATACAAGGTGGAAATATTGTTGTGAATTCCGGTAAGCCAATTTAAGGTGGAGGTCACATTTGAACCATGATCCAAATACGGCTGGTAAGCAACTTCATAATAAAGTCTTATACATCTGCTGATCATAGGTTTTGAACCGGTATTGTTTTCAGGCTGAAAATTAATTTCTTGTAATTGTTTGTCCGTCATTTCGAAGCCGCAAACAAAAGGATTTTTCCCCACAAGAGTATGATCGGAATAAGCAAGATAATCAGAAGAATCCTTGGTTTTTCCAACCACGATGTTTCCTTTTGTTAAAGAAGATGCCACCCCGATAATTTCGTTATCAAAAAAGCTAAAAGCTACCACAGAAGCAGCCGGGTCGTCTGCAATCACCCCACGATAATATATTCCGGGAGTATAGCTGAGTACTCGATTTTCTTGATCGATGGCTTGAAAGTCCTGGGTAAAAATATTTTCTTTATATAATTGAACGACAATTTTTGAAGATTTATACGGGATTGCAAACTCAAATGTCTCCGGTTGCTCTTTCATTAATCGAGAAAGCGCTGGGAGATTTAAATTTAAAACTGTGGCATCAGTAGCCATTTGACGGTATTCTTTGATTTTTTCAACCGAAGTGTTTTCTTCAAACAAATTATAATTATGGAAAATCGCACCTTCCTTATGAAGATTTTCGATGTTTTGAGCAATGGGTTTTAATTCTTGAGAAAAAACTACTGTTCCAAATAGCAAACAAATAAATAGGGATAGGTATTTCATGACTTGTTAAATTTTGCCAAATATACTATATTCATTTTAAAAAAACATTCTTGCCTGAGGTTCGTGTTTTTTAAAAACAAAGTTGTTTTTAGGAACAGCATTATTAGATTCTCCTGGAAATTTTTCACGCCACAAATTTTCGTTTTTGCTGAAAAAGCCTGTATATTTAAACCATTCAAAATACATCTAAAAAACCCGATTCTTTCATGTTTTTAATCTTCGATACCGAGACCACCGGACTTCCAAAACGCGACAATGCACCTATTTCTGATACCGATAATTGGCCCCGGTGTGTCCAAATTGCATGGCAACTTCACGATGAGATGGGAAGACTTTTGGAACATGAAGATTATCTTATTTGCCCGGAAGGCTTCAATATTCCTTATGATGCCGAACGCATACACGGAATTTCCACCGAATTGGCACAAGAAAAAGGAGTGCCTTTAAAAGAGATGTTGGAAAAATTCAACCAGGCTCTCTCCAAAGCTAAATTTATTGTCGGGCAAAACCTCGGTTTCGATGTAAAGATAATGGGCGCGGAATTCTACCGCATGCAAATTGACAATACCCTGGCAGAACTTCCCGTATTGGATACTTGTACTGAGATAACGGCAAACCTTTGTCGTTTGTCCGGCGGACGAGGGGGAAAATTCAAATTACCCACTTTGAGTGAGTTGCACCACCATCTTTTTCGGGAACGCTTTTCAGAAGCCCATAATGCCAGCGCCGATGTAGAGGCCACGGCAAGATGTTTTTTTGAATTAGTACGCCTTCGGATTTTCACCGAAAAAGATTTACAAACCGATGCCGATTATTTCGAGCGTTTTTCCGAAACCAATATCGAGCCGATTCCTTCTATTGGATTGAAGCATCGAAACCTTAAAAAAGATTCTCAAGCCCTACGGGAAAAGAAAAAAGCTCCGGAAGAAACTATTTCGGATTCGGAAATTCGAGAAAATATTGAAATTCTCGAGGAATCCCATTTCGCACATTTGCACAACCATAGTCAGTTTTCGATACTTCAGTCCACCATGAGTGTAAACGATTTGGTTTCTGCAGCAGCTGAGGGGAAAATGCCTGCTGTTGCTTTGACCGATCACGCCAATCTGATGGGGGCATTTCATTTTACAAATGCTGTGGCTACACACAATAGAAATGTGGAAAATCGACGTAAAGAAGCAGAAGAAAAAGGGGAAGAATTCCATGAAAAAGAGTTGAAAGGAATAGTTGGGTGTGAGTTTTTTGTGTGCGAAGACCGGCTAAACAAATCTCAAAAAGACAATGGATATCAAATTGTTTTCTTGGCAAAAAATAAAAAAGGCTATCACAATTTAGTGAAATTATCTTCTTTGGCGTACACCGAAGGTTTTTATTATGTGCCGAGAATCGACAAAGAAATTCTGTTGAAATACAGTTCTGACTTGATTGTGCTTTCCGGAAACCTTTTTGGTGAAGTTCCCGGAAAATTATTGAATATGGGCGAAAAACAAGCCGAAGAAGCTTTGTTGTGGTGGAAAGAAAATTTCAAAGAGGATTTTTATATCGAAATCATGCGTCATGGCCAGGAAGATGAGGATCGCGTGAACTTTTCTTTGGTAGAACTTGCAAAAAAACACCACGTAAAAATAATCGCCACCAACAATACCTATTATCAAAAAAAGGAAGATGCCAATGCTCATGATATTTTGTTGTGCGTAAAAGACGGAGAAAAACAAGCTACGCCCATTGGTCGCGGTCGCGGATATCGCTATGGGTTGCCCAATCAGGAATATTATTTCAAATCTTCCGACGAAATGAAATCGCTTTTTAAGGATTTGCCCGAAGCGATTTCAAATATCCAGGAAATTGTGGACAAAGTAGAATCGTTTGAATTGGCGCGGGAGGTTTTACTTCCAAAATTCAATATTCCGAAAGAATTTCAAAATTCCGAGGACGAAAAAGACGGGGGGAACCGTGGTGAAAACGCTTATTTGAGACATCTGACTTATGAAGGAGCAAAAAAACGCTATGGAGAAATCACTCCTGAAATCAAGGAACGATTGGATTTTGAGCTTACGGTAATCGAAAATACCGGATATCCCGGATATTTTTTGATTGTCGAAGATTTTATAAGAGAAGCACGAAAAATGGGTGTTTCTGTGGGGCCGGGACGCGGATCTGCTGCCGGAAGTGCAGTTGCTTATTGTTTATGGATTACTAATATCGACCCCATTCAATATGACTTACTTTTTGAGCGGTTCCTTAATCCCGACCGGATAAGCATGCCGGATATCGATATTGATTTTGATGATGAAGGTAGAGGAAAAGTGATTGATTATGTTATCCAAAAATACGGTGCCGATCAAGTGGCGCAAATCATCACTTACGGAACTATGGCTGCCAAATCTGCCATTCGGGATACTGCGCGGGTTTTGGATTTGCCCTTGCATGAAGCAGACAGGCTCGCCAAACTCATTCCTGATTTTGCCAAACTCAACAAGTTGTTGGGCATGGACGACAAAACCGTTCGTGCCAATTTTCGTAGTGAAGATGTGGATCGGATAAACCAATTGCTCAACATTTCCGAGAGTGGTGATCTGGAAGCACAGACCATAAATCAAGCAAAAATTTTGGAAGGTTCTGTTCGAAACACGGGCGTTCATGCTTGTGGTGTAATTATCACTCCCGGAAACCTAACCGAATATGTGCCGATTGCCTTGGCTAAAGATTCCAACTTGAGTGTAACTCAATTTGACAACTCCGTGGTAGAATCTGCCGGATTGTTGAAGATGGATTTTTTGGGATTAAAAACGTTGAGCATAATTAAGGACACCGTCGAAATCGTAAAAGGACGGCGAAACCTTGTGCTTGACCCTGAAAATTTTCCCATCGATGATCCCGAAACCTATCAGCTTTTTCAACGCGGCGAAACGGTGGGGATTTTTCAATATGAATCTCCGGGAATGCAAAAACATTTAAAGGAATTGAAACCTACTGTTTTTGAGGATTTGATTGCGATGAATGCACTCTACAGACCGGGGCCCATGGAATATATTCCCAGTTTTATTGCCAGAAAACACGGAAAAGAAGAAATTACTTATGACCTTCCTGAGATGGAAGAATACCTTCAGGAAACCTATGGAATCACCGTTTATCAGGAGCAGGTGATGTTGCTTTCACAAAAATTGGCAGGATTTTCAAAAGGTGAAGCCGACGTATTGCGGAAAGCAATGGGAAAGAAACAACGCGCGGTTTTGGACAAGATGAAACCCAAATTCATCGAGCAAGCTTCCGAAAAAGGCTTGAATCCTCAAATTCTCGAAAAAATCTGGAAAGATTGGGAGGCCTTTGCCAGTTATGCTTTCAATAAATCGCATTCCACTTGTTATGCTTGGATTGCTTTTCAAACGGCTTATCTGAAAACCCATTATCCGGCGGAATTCATGGCAGCGGTGCTTTCCAATAACATGAACGATATCAAGAAAGTTTCTTTTTTTATGGAAGAATGTAAGCGAATGGGGTTGCAGGTTTTAGGACCTGATGTGAACGAATCCTATTCCAATTTTTCCGTAAATAAAAACAATGCGGTACGTTTTGGAATGGCAGCCATCAAGGGAGTGGGCAGTAACGCAGTAAAAGCAATTGTCGATGAACGAAAAGCAAATGGACCCTTTCGTTCGATTTTTGATATGGCTACCCGTATCGACTTGCGGGCTACCAATAAAAAGGTTTTCGAAAGCTTGGCGTATGCCGGAGGCTTTGATAGTTTCAGGGAAACCCATCGCGCTCAATATTTCCATATTGAAGGGGAAGGCACAAGCTTTATCGAAAAGGTGGTTCGCTATGCATCGAAATATCAGGAAAACAAAAACTCTGCTCAGGTGAGTTTGTTTGGAGAAGCCAGTGACGTTAAAATTCCTGAACCCGAAGTGCCGCCTTGCGAAGAATGGGGAACCATGAAAAAATTAAAATATGAAAAAGAGGTGGTGGGTATTTATATTTCCGGACACCCTCTGGATGATTTTAAAAGTGAGATGGCTTATTTCTGCAATTGCAACTTAAAATTTTTTCACAACCTCGAGGCTCAAATTAATCGGGAATTGAGTTTTGGAGGAGTGATCACCGAAGTGTCGCATCACGTGAGCAAAACCGGAAAAGGCTATGCCCGATTTGTACTCGAAGATTATGAAGAAAGCCATAAGTTTTCGATTTTTGGAGAAGAATATCTAAAGTTCAGACATTTTCTTCTGCCTAATAATTTTGTGCATATTAAAGCTTTTGTCAAGGAAGGTTGGATGAATCGCGAAACGGGTCAAAAAGGAGACCCTCGTATTCAATTTACCTCCTTCAAACAACTGCAGGATGTAATGGAAACCTATGCTAAAAAACTAACAATCCAACTAAATATCAATGACTTGGAGGAAGAGAAAATTGATAATCTGCATGATACCCTTAGATCCCATAAAGGAAATCATATGTTGAATTTTGTAGTGTATGAAATGAAAGAAAAGGTGAAATTGCACATGCCCAGTAGAAAACAAAAAGTTAGGATTTCGCAGGAATTGCTGGATTCCTTAGCAGAAATGAATGTGTATTATAAAGTGAATTAAAAAAGTTCAAGAATAAAAAATTTGCAGGAAAAAATAATCAGAGATAGAAAGAAAACCCGGCCATATAAGCCGGGTTTCCTGTATTTGGATAAATATTGATGACCTTTCAAACAAACTCAAAAAAGCAATGATGAACAAAATTTATCTCAAAAGGCCGTTCCAAATAGTGGATAAATATACAAACCTAACGATATAAAATTCGTTTTATTGTGTTAATTTTTAATTCCGCTTATATTGGGAATTTGTTATGCCTCCTTAAGGCTTACTTTTTGGCAAATGCTGTTGAATAAATTTAAATTCAAATAAAAATGTTTATTCTTGATAAGGAGTTAATTTTTCCACCGCCGGAAACCGCTGATCCGGACGGGCTGCTTGCCATCGGGGGAGACCTCTCACCCGAAAGACTAATATTGGCCTACGAGCAAGGGATTTTTCCTTGGTTTGACACGCTCCCGATTTTATGGTGGAGCCCCAACCCGAGGTTTGTGCTTTTTCCTCATAAACTCAAGGTTTCAAAAACCATGAAAAAACTTTTTAAAGCAAAAACTTTTGAGGTTACTTACGACCGCTGTTTTGAAAAGGTTATCGAAGAATGTGCATCCATAAAAAGAAAAGGACAAATCGGTACTTGGATTACTCCGGAAATGAAAAAGGCATATCACCAACTCTTCCAAATGGGTTTTGTGCGTTCCGTGGAAGTGTGGCAAAACAATCAGCTGGTGGGAGGACTCTATGGTGTTTATCTGAAAGAAAAACAGGTTTTTTGTGGAGAAAGCATGTTCTCAAAAGTCAGCAATGCTTCAAAATACGGGTTCATTAGTTTAGTGGAAAAACTAAAGGGGGAAGGAATAAAACTCATCGATTGTCAGGTTTCTACAAAACATTTGAAAAGTTTCGGGGCAGAAGAGATTTCCAGACAAAGCTTTTTGGAATTTTTATCTGACAAATAAAACCTTTCTCACCAATATCCTCCTCACTTACAGACTAATCGAAACTTCCGTTAGCACAAATAACTCCGATTCGGGATCGTGAAAATAATCTTCGTATTGATATTCCAATCCCAGAGAAATTTCGGTGTTTTCAAAAAGTTGATATCCTAAATCGGCGCCCACTCTTTGATCCAATTCCGGAGCCATAAATTTTCCAAAACTGAACAAAGTCTCGGTTTTTAGGCTGATAAAAAATTCATTTTGGTTATGTTTCGCACCCTCCAATGGAATTTCCACGGAAATTCTGTAACGCGAACGAAATGCGGTTTGATCCTCAAAACGGTTTTCATATCGCAAGCGGTGAGCGATTTTCAGTGTGTTGTATTTCCTCGAATAACCGTACTGGGCGGTAAGACGAATTTCATCATGTGCACTTTCTTCAAAAATTTCGAGCGAGCGTATTTTTAAACCTAAGCTGAGTTTTCCATAAAGCCCTACCTCATAATTGCTGAAGTGCTGAATATCCAGAAACAAAGCTTGAAATTGGGTTTCTTCGTTTTCATAGATAGCATTTCGTTCGGAAAGTGCAAAATTGAAGGACCATCGCGAGGAATCACTCTTAAAGTCTAAAGCGATTTGGGGTTCATAAAAAGCGGATAATTCTTCTTGAGCAAATAATCCTTGAAGAGGAAGCAACAAGAATAAAAAATAAAAAAAAAGTTTAGAACAAGAAGAATGAAGGGGACTCGAAGCTGATTTCCCTTTTTTGTACAAAATTTCCGTGGTGGTCAAAAAGCAGTTCATATTTTTTTCTGAGTCCATCGTTTCTCACTGCAACAACAAGTTCATAATTGTCAGCGGTATATTCCTTAAAATTCAGTGCAACCTCAAAAGTTTGATTAGGACTCCTTTTTGGTAAAAATTGAGCCTGTATTTTTTCGATATTGTATAAATCATTCTCTGTGTCGAGGTAAACCTCAATCTTATTCCGCACCGGTTCAGGAAGCCTATTTTTTTTCACTGCAATCTCAATGTCCTGCAAACCTCCTGCCTTGCTAAATTCTATACTGAAAACATGTTTTTTAAATTTGAACTTGGCTTCAAAACTTTCTTTCTCCCCGTCTTGTTCAAAATAAAAACGTTCCCACCTGATATTTTTAGGAACTTGCGCTTCATACAAAACCACAGCCTTCCGGGGCATTTCAGCTTTGTCGATTCGTTTTTCGACTTCCTTTTTTTCCTGTGAGAAAACCGCAAAACTAATCAGAAAAAACAATATGGAAAATGCTATTTTCGATTTTTGTGTAAAACCTGTCTTGAAGCACTCTTGAATGATTTTTATTAAAGCAGTATTCATTTATTTTGTTTCGATAATTCTTTATGTCGAAAACAGGAAACCTCATGATCGTTTACCATTCCCGTGGCTTGCATATGTGAATAAATAATAGTCGAACCCACGAATTTAAATCCGCGTTTTTTCAAGTCTTTACTAATTTTATCACTCATCGCAGTGGTGATAGGAACTTGCGATTTGTCTCTCCATTTGTTTTGAATGGTTTTTCCCTCCACAAAGTCCCAAATATATTTGTTGAAACTTCCAAATTCCTCCCGGATTTTTAAAAAAGCACGGGCATTTGTAATGGTTGACCGAATTTTTAATTTATTGCGAATGATTCCTGTGTCCTTCATAAGAGAGTCGATTTTACTTTCAGAATAGGTAGCAATCTTCTCAAAATCAAAGTCATCAAAAGCTTTTCTGAAGTTTTCACGCTTGCGCAAAATTGTAATCCAACTCAAACCGGCCTGGAAACCTTCTAAAACCAAAAACTCAAAAAGTTTTCGGTCATTATGCAAGGGAACTCCCCATTCCTGGTCGTGATATTTTTCATAAAGCGGATCACCAAGGCACCATCCACAACGCTTAACCTCAGAAATAGCATGCTGTTTATTCAAATTATTGTTCATCTGAAAATGTTTTGCAAATTTCGTTCTAAAATAACAAGTTTTTATGGGGTAAACGGAAACTTAGCAATAAAATAAGCTTATGGAAACACGGGCATAACCCTATATGTTATTTCATAATCACCTTGATTTTGAGCGATTTCAATAGCATAAATACTTTGAGATATAAAATTTCATTCTGATTCAAAAGGCTTAATTTTGCATTTTCAAAAAACGAGAGAGATGTTAGGTTTTACTTTTTGAAACGCCTAATATTCCACGATATAATATAATCATGAAACGAGTAGTTGTAGGTCTTAGTGGGGGAGTAGATTCCAGTGTTGCTGCATACCTTTTGAAAAAACAAGGCTATGAGGTTATTGGATTATTCATGAAAAACTGGCACGACGATTCTGTGACCATCAGCGACGAATGTCCGTGGTTAGAAGACAGCAACGATGCGATGTTGGTAGCCGAAAAACTTGGAATTCCTTTTCAAACAATCGATTTGAGCGAGATTTATAAAGAGCGCATCGTCGATTATATGTTTCGAGAATACGAACAAGGACGCACTCCCAATCCCGATGTGCTTTGCAATCGGGAAATCAAGTTTGATGTGTTTATGAAAATTGCTCTGGAATTGGGAGCAGATTTTGTAGCCACCGGCCATTATTGTAGAAAAACCGAAACCACCGTCAATGGAAAAACGATGTATGGTTTGTTGAGTGGAAATGATCCCAATAAAGATCAGTCCTATTTTTTATGTCAGCTTTCTCAAGAACAACTGGCAAAAACTCTATTTACAATTGGAGAACTTAAAAAAAGTGAAGTTCGGGAAATTGCGACAGTGCAAGGACTGGCTACAGCCGAAAAAAAAGATTCCCAGGGTTTATGTTTTATAGGAAAAGTGCGGCTGCCGGACTTTCTTCAACAAAAACTAAAACCTAAAGAAGGTGATATTGTGGAAATACCCGCCGGAGAAAGTTTATATAATAAGGACACCCCGGATTTTGAGGATAAAATTTCAGAGCTTCAGTTCTTGTCTGAAAAATATCAATATTTGCCCACGGATGGAAAAAAAGTTGGAAAACATCAAGGAGCACACTATTTCACTGTGGGACAGCGAAAAGGTTTGGCCGTAGGGGGAACACCCGAACCGCTTTTTGTAATCGGCACCGATGTGGAAAATAATATTATCTACACTGGCCAAGGCAAAGACCATCCCGGTTTGTTGCGGAAAGGACTTTTTGTGAAACCCGAGGAAATCCATTGGATAAGGCCGGATTTGGCCTTACAACCCAATGAAAGTATGAAAGTTCGTGCGAGAATTCGATATCGTCAACCTTTGGAAGAAGCAACTTTATATCAAACTGAAAATCTCTCTTCGGAGCAGCCCGGCGGACTTTATGTGATTTTTGATCGCCCTCAAACGGCCATTACCGAAGGACAATTTGTAGCTTGGTATTTGGGAGAGGAATTGGTGGGTTCGGGAGTAATTTCGTAATTTGGCAATCTCCACTTGCAACGCAATTATATTTAAAACTTGCTTAGTAAGAGATTTTATTCAAAATCCAATGAAACAGCTATTAGTCTTATTTTTTATTTTATTCGGTATTTCGGCTTCTGCACAAAATGAAGATGCATGGGTTTATTTCACGGATAAACAAAATGTTGCTTCCTCTCTTGCCAACCCCATTCTTATTTTAACCCAAGAGGCAATCGATCGGAAAAATCTTCACGGCACACCCATTGATGCGCGAGATGTTCCGATAAATTCAAACTATATCACACAAATAAAATCACAGCCCGGAATTAGTGTGCTTGCCAAATCAAAATGGTTTAATTGCGTCTATGTTCGAGGAAATCAGAGTGATATTTCCGCCTTGATGAATCTCTCTTTTGTCGATAGTGTGGAATATGCAAAACATTCGCTAAACACTGCCCCCAAAACAAATTTTCCTCAATCCAAATCAAAATTTCACTTGTTTAAAACCCAAACAGATTTTGATTATGGTGACGCCACCAATCAAGTGGAAATGATAAATGCAGATTATCTTCACCAACAAGGTTATACCGGCGAAGGAATTACGATGGCTCTTATGGATGCAGGTTTTCCGGGAGTGGATGTGATTGCACCTTTTCAACGGATGAGGAACAATAATGATTTGCTCGACGGATATGATTTTGTAGATAAAACCGATAACGAATTTGCTTTTTCGAGTTCCTCACACGGAACTGCGGTTTTGAGTACGATTACGGGTTTTATTCAAAACCAATATGTAGGCACAGCACCCGATGTGGGGGTTTATCTTTTTCGTACTGAAGATGTTTGGAGCGAAACCCCTGTGGAAATGGCTTATTGGGTTGAAGCCGCGGAACGCGCCGATAGTTTGGGGGTATTTTTGCTCAGTACTTCCCTGGGTTATAGTGATTTTGATGATCCGGGCACTAGTTTTCAACCTTCGGATATGGATGGAAAAACCACTTTTATCTCAAAAGGAGCAAGCGTAGCTTTTGAAAAGGGAATGTTGGTAGTGAATTCTGCAGGCAATGAAGGCAACAATTCATGGGGAATAATCACCGCGCCGGCAGATTCTCCCGGGGTTTTGGCAGTAGGAGCGGTGGATGAACTCGGAAATTACGCCTCGTTCAGTTCCATCGGACCCAGTGCAGACGGCAGGGTGAAGCCCGATGTGGTTGCCCAGGGGCAATCTACGGCAATTATTGGAGCTTCAGGAAATATAGGAACTTCAAACGGGACTTCTTTTAGTGGTCCGATTATTGCCGGGGCAATTGCCAGTTTGTGGCAAGCCGATCCGAGCAAAACCAATGTGGAAATCATGGATGCCGTGCGTCAATCCGCTTCACAATATAACAATCCCGATGCTTTTTTGGGCTATGGAATTCCTAATTTTCAAATCGCTTTGGCGGATGTGCTTGCCACCTCAGAAAATTTTTTCAATCCTGAAATAATATTTTATCCGAATCCTGTTAACGACAAATTGTATATAGAAAAACCACATTCAAATAGGATTAAAATTCAACTGTTCTCCCTGCTGGGACGCAAGTTAGCTGAATATGAGAATCCCGAAATTATTGATTTTTCAAAATATGAGAAGGGGATATATTTTCTAAAAATAAGTTCTGACAATCATATCTCTACAGAGAAAATCATTAAAAAATAATTCATGCAAAATCGCATCACTTCTCTTTTCAATATAGACTATCCCATTATTCAGGCCGGTATGATTTGGGCCAGTGGTTGGCGCCTTGCCAGTGCCGTGAGCAATGCCGGAGGATTGGGCATTATCGGCTCAGGATCAATGTATCCCGATGTTTTACGGGAGCATATCCAAAAGTGCAAAAAAGCCACCGACAGACCTTTTGCGGTGAATGTGCCCTTGATGTATCCACAAATACAGGAAATTATGGATATCATCGTGGAAGAAGGAGTGAAGATAGTTTTCACTTCAGCGGGAAATCCCAAAACCTTTACTTCCTTTTTAAAAGAGAAAGGAATTAAAGTGGTGCATGTGGTGAGCAGTGTGAAATTTGCACGCAAAGCTGAAGAAGCCGGAGTGGATGCGGTTGTTGCAGAGGGCTTTGAGGCCGGAGGACATAACGGTCGTGAAGAAACCACAACTTTCACCTTAATTCCCATGGTTGCAGAAAAGATTAAAATTCCTTTGATTGCCGCCGGAGGAATTGCTACCGGTCGCGGGATGCTTGCTGCAATGGTTTTGGGTGCAGAAGCTGTGCAAATGGGAAGCCGATTTGTGGCGAGCAAGGAGGCTTCTTCACATCAAAAGTTTAAAGAACTCGTCGTGAATATTGAAGAGGGACAAACCCAACTTACCTTGAAAGAACTCGCACCGGTACGCATGATTAAAAATAAATTTTTTGAGGATATCATGGCACTCTATAAAACCGGACCGACCAAAGAGGAATTGGAACAACTTTTGGGCAGGGCACGGGCAAAAAAAGGAATGTTTGAAGGTGATTTGGAAGAAGGAGAGCTTGAAATAGGCCAAATAAGTGGTTTGATAAACGATATAAAACCGGCTGCAGATATCGTGAAAGATGTTTGGAAAGAATTTTTGGAAGCCAAAAAAGAAGTTGCCGAATTATAAGTTTTTTCAATACTCATTCTCCCAAATCAAACTCCCGCTATCTTCTACATCAATCGCTTTCAATATCTTTGCCAAAAACCAAAATCTTGCAGAGAGACGAAGAACAATTGGTGCGCCGATTGCAAAATGACAAAACAGTTGATGCAGCTTTTCGCGAACTCGTGGATTTGCACAAGGAACGGCTCTATTGGCATATTCGTAGTATTGTGAAAAACCATGACGATGCAGACGATGTGTTGCAAAATGTTTTTCTAAAAATTTTTCGGAATATCAAAAAATTCAAAGGAGAGAGCAAGCTTTTCAGTTGGATGTATCGTATTGCCACAAATGAATCCATCACTTTTTTAAATTCGAAGGCAAGAAAATTAAAGATTTCCAACGAAGAATTGCAAGAGAAACTGGTGGAAAACCTTGAAAGCGATATTTATTTTGAAGGTACACATGCTGAACTTCAGCTTCAAAAAGCCATTTCCACCCTACCCGAAAAACAACGATTGGTTTTTAATATGCGTTATTTTCAGGAAATGAAATATAGCGAAATGGCTGAAATTTTGGAAGTTACTGAGGGTTCTCTGAAATCCAATTATCATCATGCCACCAAAAAAATTGAAACCTATCTGAAGGAAAACGGCACTTTGATTGACCTTTAAAGGGAAAACTTTGGCCTTTAAACAAGGATAAAAAAGAAATTAAACTATTCAACATAAACAGAGTCAAAGTACTGAGATGAAAAAAACTTTTGGACATAAATCAGGTTTCAGGATTCCCGAAAATTATTTTGAGGAATTTGAAACACGTTTATTTGTTGAAATTAAAAAAGAAACTTCCAAAAGTAAAAAAATTGCTTCCGGGTTCAAGGTTCCCGAAGGCTATTTTGATAATTTCGAGGTATCGCCTCAAAAGGAAACCAAGCTTATCCCCCTTTTCAAAAACAAAAAAGTTTGGGCTTATGCCTCAAGCGTTGCAGCTATATTCATCTTGGCTTTGTTGATATTTACACCAAATACAACCCAAAACCTTTCTTTTGCCACTCTTGATGAAGAAAATCTAGAAATGTATTTTGAAAGCGGGCAAATTGATTTTTTCAATATGGAATCACAAATTTTGCTATTGGAAGATGCTGTACTTGGGCAAACCACATTTGAAGGAATCAGCGATGAGGCTATTTTGGATTATTTAGCAACGCAGGATGAATTATCATTTATAGACCGATAATATGATGAAAACCGGATTGTTTTTTTTAATGATGTGTATTTTTTCTGTGGCGGGAATAGCTCAGGAAAAAGATAACGACGAAATTGAAGCACTGAAAATCGCTTACATTACCGATGCGCTCAATCTCAGCACGAGCGAGGCTCAAGAGTTTTGGCCTGTTTACAATGAATACAACAAAAAATGGGAAAAATACCGAAGTCAGTTGAGTTGTAATGTCTATGACCAAATGGACGAATTGAATAAAATGACCGACGCCGAAGCCGAAAAATTGCTGAGAGAATATATGGGACTTCGGGAAAAAGAAAACCAATGGCGTAAAGATTATGTCAAGGATCTAAAAAAAGTTATCTCCGCAAAACGGATTATGATGCTTAAAAAAGCGGAATATGAGTTTCACAAAAAACTCTTGAAAGAATACCGTTCCGGAAAAAAGGACGGTTAATTTTTGTTTTTCATGATTAGGTTGGTTAGTAAGCCCCGGGCGAAAGTCTGGGGTTTTTTTATCCTCTCAGAATCTATTACCATTTGAAAGCAATCTTACTGATTTTATTTTTTCCCGCAGCATAAGCAGTGGAATCATCGAGAAAACGCAGGGTGTAAAACCCTTCATCGGATATTTTTTTCCATGTTTTTCCTTCATCAATAGAGGCAGAAATTCCTGAAGGGCCTACCGCAATTAGTTTTTTCCCCTCTTGATTGGGTGCAAACTGCACACAACTTTTATATCCCGGAGGATTACCCCGGGAAACCAGACTCCATGTTTTTCCACCATCGGTTGAGATTGCTTTGTTTTTTTGATTTTCCTCCGGTTGGGTGTAATCTCCCCCGATGATAAATCCCTTATTTTCATCATAAAAATCAATGGAATACCCGCCTGTTGTCGGTTTGCCCTGAACCAAAGGGGTTTCATAAATTTCCCAAGTTTTCCCTTTATCTTCAGAAAAATAAACTCTGGATTTTGTGCCTCCGGAGATCATCCAAATCTTCTCATTTACGATGCTGATGTTTGAATTACTCGCGGCAAAAGCAACTTCTCCTTCTTCTATTGGGGACAATTTTTCGCATGGAACTTTCTCCCAACTATTTCCACCGTTTCGGGTGATGATTACTGACATACAATCTTGGGTAGGATCTCCGAAAGCCAGCCCTTCTCTTTCATTCCAAAAAGCCATGGAATCATAGAAGACCAGAGGATCATCCTCGATATACATCAATTCATGCGATCCGGAAATATTGGTTTTGTAGAGCAAAGCCGGATGCGCAATACTTAATAAATATTGAGCATTTTTTGTAGAGGCAACTGCCCGAAAACCGGGAAAAACTGAATCATTTTCTATGCGATATTGAATTTTATCCTTTGGATTTTTCAGATTGATATATCCGTATTTTCCATTATCACCGGAATAAAAAAGATGAGTTTCCGTAAATGCAATTGCCCGTACACTAATCGAATCTTCCAAAACCGGAGAAATATGGATTTGGATTGGATTTTGAGAAAGAGTCAACTTGACAAGGAAGAACAAACTCAAGAAAAAAAAATAAGTTTTCATAGGACAATCAATTTAAAGGATCAAAAATAAACATTCACTCGCAAAAGGTTACCTTTGTGCCCTTTAACTGAAAATATAATAATGCGCCTCCATCGAAACCTCGTTTTTGCTACTATTGATGCGTTACATCTGATTTTTAATGAAGGTGAATATGCAGACAAGGTTATTGAAAAAACCTTAAAACGCGATAAACGCTGGGGCTCCCGCGATCGAGGGTTTATTGCTGAAACCACATATGAAATCGTACGTTGGAAAAGGCTTTACGCCGAAATTGCAGAGGTAAAAACACACTATTCCCGTGAAAATCTCTTTCGCATGTTTGCGGTGTGGGCAGTTTTAAGAGGAATTACCTTGCCGGATTGGAAACAATTTTCGGGAGTGCCTTCGCGCAGAATCAAAGGGAAATTTGATGAATTATCCAAAATTCGAAAATTCCGGGAATCCATTCCGGACTGGTTGGACGAATTGGGGGAAAAAGAATTAGGAAAAAAATGGGATAAAGAAATTCATGCACTCAATCAACAAGCTCCGGTAGTTTTACGCACCAATACCCTCAAAACCACAAGAACTGCACTTCAGGAGAAACTTTTAGAAGACGAAATTGATAGCCTTCTCCTAAAAAACCATCCCGATGCACTGGAATTGAAGAGCCGCACCAATGTGTTTACCACTTCCGCATTCAAGGAAGGCTTGTTTGAAATCCAAGATGCTTCTTCTCAATTGGTTGCCCCGTTTTTGGAGGTAAAACCGGGTATGCGGGTGGTGGATGCCTGTGCCGGTGCCGGAGGAAAAAGCCTTCACTTGGCGGCATTAATGGAAAACAAAGGACAAATTATTGCGCTGGATATTTTTGCCAATAAATTAAAAGAATTAAAACGTCGGGCAAAACGTGCCGGCGTGCATAATATCGATCCGCGGCATATCGATTCCACGAAAATTATCAAAAAACTATATGGAAATGCAGACAGACTTTTGATTGACGCCCCTTGCAGTGGATTAGGAGTCTTGAGCCGTAATCCGGATGCCAAGTGGAAATTGCAACCGGATTTTTTGGAAGACATCAAAAAAACCCAAGCAAAAATTCTCGATGAGTACTCCAAAATACTCAAACCCGGCGGAAAAATGGTTTATGCTACTTGCTCTATTTTACCATCGGAAAATGAGCAACAAGTGAAATCTTTTTTAAATCGTGAAAGCGGCAAGGATTTTGTTCTGAAAAAAGAAAAAACCATTCTTGCCGGTGAATCCGGATATGATGGTTTTTATATGGCATTTTTAGAAAAAAAGTGAGGTTGTAAGAGATAGAAAAATCTGATATCAATACCCAACTCATTAAAAATCACACACTAAAATACATGAAGAAATATTTATTTTATTTACTGACATTCACATTTTTTGCAACCACGGCACAAATCCCCGGAAATTACTATGATTCAGCAACGGGATTAACAGGTTTTGCACTCAAAACCGAGCTTCATAATATTATTTCGAATGGACATAATCCACAGGGTTATAATGATTTGTGGACAGCCTATCAAATTTCAGACGACGATCAATATTATGAATCGGATGGAACGGTCTTAGATATTTACTCTGAAAACCCCAACGGAACCGATCCTTATGGGTTTAATTTTGGTGCAGATCAATGTGGGAATTATGGAGGTGAAGGAGATTGTTATAACCGCGAGCACCTTATGCCCCAGAGTTGGTTTAGCTCGGCAATGCCCATGAAATCTGATATTCATCATGTGATTCCCACTGATGGATATGTGAACGGCGTTCGAGGACATTTGCCTTTTGGCGAAGTGGGCTCTGCAAATTATGTTTCAGCCAATGGCTCTAAACGCGGAAATAATACTGTTCCGGGATATAATGGAGAAGTTTTTGAGCCTATCGATGAATTCAAAGGAGATATAGCCAGGGTTTATTTTTATATGGCTACACGCTACGAAGATAAAATCGCCTCTTGGGAAAATGAAAATGATGGAAGTATGGCCACGCTCAACGGTACTTCCGACCAGGTTTTTGAAAACTGGATGCTGGATATGCTTTTGGATTGGCATCAAAACGATCCGGTTTCACAACGAGAAATTGACCGAAATGAAGAGGCTTATAATTTTCAGGGAAATGCGAACCCTTTTGTGGATCATCCGGAATTTATCGATATGATTTGGGGCTCGGGAATGGGATTTTCCTCATCTCAAAAAAATGAATTTGAAATGTTTCCTAATCCAATTTCAACTGACCGGCTTCAAATAAAAGTTTCCGAAGCAGGAACCTTTCAGATGGAAATTCATAATCTTTTGGGCAAACTTGTTTTAAGTAAAAATATCAGTAAAGGGGAAAATCTGATTGATATTTCCAATTTACCCATGGGGATTTATTTGATAAAAATCTCTGGAGAAAATATGTTGATGACCAAAAAACTTATCCGAAAATAATAATTCCGAAAAGACTTATTATCGGATAAAAACCGGTTCGTCTTTGGTCTTGGTTTCTTTTTCACTAAAACGATATCCCTCGGAATCGAAGCCTTTCAACTCTTCGAAAGACTTTATATTTTTATCCAAGATATAGCGCGCCATCGACCCGCGAGCTTTTTTGGCAAAGAAGGCGATGATTTTTAATTCGCCGTTTTTAAAATCCTTAAAAATAGGCGAAACCACACCGGTTTTTAATTGTGTGATATCAATAGCTTTAAAATATTCCTGACTGGCAAGGTTCACCAACAAGTCGTCTTCTTTCATTTCTTGATTTAAAGAAGAGGTGATTTTTTCTTTCCAAATTTGATATAAATCCTTTTTTCGACCCACGGAAAAGCGTGTTCCCATTTCCAATCGGTAAGGTTGGATTAAATCCAAAGGCCTCAACAAACCGTAAAGACCGGATATTATCCGGATTTTGTCTTGAAGTTCGTCCAGTTTTTCGGGCGGAATAGTATAAGCATCCAAGCCCGTATAAACATCTCCACTAAAAGCATAAACCGCTGCTCTGGAGTTGTTCTTATGATGTTCTTCCTGAAATTCTTGGTTTCGTTGATAATTCAGGTCAGCCAGTTTTGAGCTGATGCCCATTAATTCTGATAATTTCTTGCGCGAAGTACGCTTTAATTTTTTGTTGATTTGGTTTGTGGTTTCCAAAAATCGAGGTTGCGTGCCGCGATTGGTAGGCAATTTCGATTCAAAATCAAGCGATTTTGAAGGAGAAATCAGAATTTTCATTATGCTTTCAATTTTAGTAGAAAATGAGATAAAATTGATATCTACTGCTTATTAAACTTTCTTTTTTAAGCTTCCACTTCTTCCTTGCTTCCGATCAAATTGAAATCGAGCTGACGTTTGATCAGGTCGGCTTTTTTTACCGTTACATACACCTCATCGCCGAGCTGATAAATTTTTTTGCTTCGCCTTCCGATTATTTGATAATGTTCCCGGTCAAAATCAAAATGATCTTCTTTGATATCGCGCAATCGGATCATACCTTCGCATTTGTTTTCTTCAACCTCCACAAAAACCCCAAATTCGGTGACGCCGGAAATCACCCCGAGAAAGGTTTTATTGTTGTGATTTTGCATGAATTTTATCTGCATATATTTTATCGAATCCCGTTCAGCATCAATGGCTAGTCTTTCCATATCGCTGGAATGCTTGCACATTTTTTCATATTCCTCCTCATTTGCTGAATCTTTTTTCTCCAAATAACGCTGCAATAAGCGATGCGCCATCACATCGGGATAACGCCGAATGGGAGAAGTGAAATGTGAATAATAATCGAAAGCCAATCCATAATGACCGATGTTTTGCGTACTGTAATAGGCTTTGCTCATCGTACGGATAGTTAAGGTATCGATTAGGTTTTGTTCTTTTTTGCCTTCCACATCTTTTAATAAGGTATTGAGTTCAGTGGAAATATTTTTCTTGTTTTGCAAATTCAGTTTATATCCGAATTTTGAAATTACCGTTTGCAACGACATCAATTTTTCATCATCGGGCTCGTCATGACAACGATAAACAAAGGTTTTTTTGGGTTTTCTCCTTCCGATAAATTCAGAAACTTTTTTGTTGGCCAACAGCATAAATTCTTCAATCAGCCTATTGGCGTCTTTTTGATGTTTGAAGAAAACACCTATTGGTTCATTGTTCTTGTCTAAATTAAATTTGACTTCCACTTTATCAAAAGAAATGGCGCCTTTTTGCATGCGTCGAGCACGCATTTTTTTAGCCAATTTGTCCATTTTCAAAATGGCTTCTGCAATTTCAGTGGGCACTTTGTATGCTTTTCCGGTCAGGGAAATTTCAGCGGGAATTTTTTCTTCTTCTGTTTCGATGATTTGTTGGGCTTCTTCATAAGCAAAACGGGCATTGCTGTATGTCACAGTGCGGCCAAACCATTCGTTTTTTATATGGGCATTATCATCGATTTCAAAAACTGCCGAAAATGTATATTTTTCCTCATTAGGACGTAATGAACATGCTTGATTGGATAGGATTTCCGGCAACATCGGCACCACGCGATCTACCAAATAAATTGAAGTAGCCCGATCAAAAGCTTCATTGTCCAGAATCGTACCGGGCTTCACATAGTGAGAAACATCAGCAATATGCACCCCGATTTCAAAATTCCCATTGCCCAGCTTCTGAAAACTTAAGGCATCATCAAAATCCTTGGCATCTTTCGGATCGATAGTAAAGGTGAGAGTTTCCCGCATATCACGACGTTTTTTGATTTCCTTTTCAGAAATGCCCGTGTCGAGATTTTCAGCATAGGTTTCTACTTCCTTGGGAAATTCATAAGGTAACCCGTATTGTGCCAGTATGGCATGCATTTCGGTTTCGTGTTCGCCGGGTGAGCCGAGGATTTCTTTTATTTTTCCGGTGGGGGAATCTTCTTTATCGGGCCAATCCACAATTTCTACCAACACCATCATGCCGTGTGAGGCCTGCTTTGATTTGTTTTTGGGCACGAAAATATCTACATACATTTTTGGATCTTGTACCACTACAAAACCAAAATTTTCCTGCATCTCCAACACCCCAACAAATTCTGTTTTTTTCCGTTCCAGGACTTGGATAATCTCGCCTTCAAGCTTATGCGAACCTCGTCGTTTATGAATATTCAGCATCACGCGGTCGCCGTGTAAAGCTTTATTGAGCTTCTTTTGACGAACAAAAATATCGTCGTCCATGCCTTCCACCATAACATAACCATCACCACGCGAAGTCATGTCCAAGATGCCTTCTATCAAATTAGGGTTTTCACGTCCTCGGAATTTTCCGCGTTCTACCTCTTCAATTTTATCGTTGGCGGCAAGCTTAGAAAGTTTTTTGACTATTTGGTTTCGGCTGCTGGTGTCCTCCAGTCCAAGTCGACTTGCAATCTGTTTGTGATTGAGGATTTTTTTGGGTTCTTGCCTAAAAATGGACAGAATGCTTTTGGAAAGATTGTCTATTTTGGGTCGGGATTTTTTCTTTTTTTTCTTTTTGGTCATAATCTGAAAATCGCAATAAAAATACAATGAATAATTCGTTCATTACACCGGGATATAAAAAGTTTGCGTTATTTTATGATTGTCCCGGAGTTAAAAAATCGAAATTGAAAATACGCTCAGCCTTTAGCGGCCTCTGTAGAAGAAAAAATAAATAGCATATAATCCATTTGTATTCCTCTTAAATTACGGATAAAAAACTGTAAAACAGCTGTTTGTGATATTTTTAAAAAAAGAAATCCCAGACGCCCCATATTCTTTATTAATTTTCGGATAACAATAAAAAAAATAAAGACTTAAAGAGTTGTTAAAAAAAATTATTATCTTTGTCTTAACCCCCCAAACTGAAATTATGTATAAGCCGAAAAAATTTACGCTGTATTTCTTTCTGATATTCCTTCTGGCGTTAACAGCAGTGGTTCTTTATATCAATCTTTCCCTACGATAGATATCCATTTTCTGTTTTTTTTAGAAATATTCCCGGAAGCGATTTAATTTTTATTTTGCTTTTTGGAATTTATTTTTTGGTAAATTTACGCTATGGAACGTTTTGTGACTCTTGCCACGTAC
This sequence comes from uncultured Flavobacteriaceae bacterium, assembly GCA_964410335.1. Classification (GTDB taxonomy): domain Bacteria; phylum Bacteroidota; class Bacteroidia; order Flavobacteriales; family Flavobacteriaceae; genus DASSWG01. The sequence goes on from CAYPGZ010000001.1 coordinate 76,176, forward strand.
ACCTACGCGCATGAATTTGTCGTGCTCAAGCTATTGTTGGAGCAAGAAGGTTTGCGTTTTTATTTTGAAAATGAAACTATTATGAGTCTGTTGCCGTTCTATTCTTATGCCTTGGGCGGAATAGCTCTTAAAGTCCATCCCGACGATGTTCCGAAGGCTAAAAAAATTCTTGATGAAATGGAAGGGCGCACAAAACTCAGAAAAGTATAAGGAGAAAAATTCCCTCAATTTTTACAGTCCATAATTTCCTTTACCTTTTTCAGCATATTGTCTTCCTCATTGATGATTTCATAAAATGTTTCTTTGCCAAATAACTGTTCGGCCAAGCTTGCTTTCAGGTATTTTTTAAAAAAAGGAAAAATATTATCCCCAAAACCCGTCGGCATTGGTTTATATTCATGGAGAAATTGGTTGAAGTCCTCCAAGGTTTCCTTATCAATCCAATCGGCTTTCATAAATTCTTCCCGGCTCATATTTTCAAAATATTTTCTGTCTTTATCCAGGTATTCAAATGCAAACCGATCCAGGAGTCCTGAATTGCGCATATATTCCAAATGTTCTAGACGATAGTCCATATTTTTAGCCACAAAAACATCCGGGATTATTCCACCACCTCCATAAACGGTTTTTCCGCCCGGTGTGACAAAACGTAAGGAATCATTGACCTGAATGCTGTCTTTATAGGAAAACTCACCATTTTCAAATCGATGCAGATATTCGCTAAAATAAGCTTCTGTACCTTTTGTGTATGGTCTTTGGATGGAACGACCGGTGGGGGTGTAATACCGCGCAACGGTCAGTCGCACTACGCTGCCATCGCCTAGTTGCATTTCTTTTTGCACCAAACCCTTCCCGAATGAACGTCGCCCGACGATTGTGCCTACATCGTTATCTTGTAATGCTCCTGCCACGATTTCGCTTGCAGAAGCCGAATTTTCATTGATAAGCACAAAAATTTTTCCTTTTTCAAAAATCCCCTTCTTAGAGGCATACACTTCTCGCATGTTTTCATGATTATCCTTAATGGAAACAATAGCCTTGTCTTTGGGTAAGAATTCATCGGCAATTTCTACTGCTTCTTCCAGATATCCGCCTCCATTATCTCGTAGATCAAGAATAAGGTTTGAAATTCCTTTTTTCTTCAACTCTTGCAAACTTTCATGAAATTCTTCAGCCGTAGTTTCCGCAAAACGGTCTATTTTGATATACCCCAGATTGTCACATAAAGAATAGGAAGCCACCACACTTCGGAGAGGAACCACTTCCCTACGGAGGTTGAAATCCAGAATTTCATCAATGCTTTTGCGGTAAACTTTCATTTTTATTCTAGAGCCAACCGGTCCTTGGATGATTTGGATAAGGGAATCGGCAGGTAATTCTCGGCCGTATAGCTGAATTCCTGCTACGGATAACACCCGATCACCGGCTTTGAGCCCTTCTTTTTCTGCCGGACTTCCCTGAATGGTTTCCACCACGGCAATCGTATCTTTAATTTGATAAAATCGAATTCCAATTCCCACAAAATCTCCCGCCATATTCTGAGATATAAACGCGTATTCCTCGGGAGGAATATAGACCGAATGTGGGTCGAGGCCTTTTAAAATATTATTGATGGCTATATCTACCAAGCTGTCAGTATTGACCTCATCCACATAATCTTTTTCGATATAATCGATAAGTCTGGAAAGTTTTTCCTTGTTTTCATTCCCGGGTAAAATTTCGGGAAGGAATTGGAAATCGAAAAAAGTGCCGATCAATACCCCAATGGCGCAGGCCAGGCCCAACATCAATGGCGAATATGGTTTGGATTGTTTTTTCACAAAAAGCGAAGTTTCCTGAAATTATAGAATAGGAAAATTATGCCAAAAATACAAACAAAAAATACATGGGATTTTAGAGGAGAAGTTTAATTTAGAGGAAAATATTTTGAAAGGTATGGACTTAATTGCCT
>CAYPGZ010000001.1:78226-80127 GCA_964410335.1 uncultured Flavobacteriaceae bacterium
TCAGCCTCCCAATTCAGTAATTTGACAAATTTCCACTCCGGCTTTTTTCAAAAAATCCAGACCCGACCGGTCTTTGTATTCGGTGTGAAAAACCAAACGCGTGATCCCGGCTTGGTGGATGAGTTTGCTGCATTCCCGGCAAGGAGAGAGTGTGATATACAAAGTTGCGCCCCGACATGATTGTGTGGAACCCGCAACTTTTAGGATGGCATTTGCCTCGGCGTGAAGCACATACCATTTTGTATAGCCTTCTTCATCTTCGCAAACATTTTCGAACCCGGTAGGGGTTCCGTTATATCCATCAGAAATAATCATCCGGTCTTTTACGATGAGAGCGCCCACTTTTTTGCGGTGGCAATGTGAGAGTTTCCCCCATTCTCGGGCTATACGAAGATAAGCTTTATCGAATTTTAATTGTTTTTTAGCTGACATTTTATGTTTTGACTATTGCAGGAAATTGAATTTAAGCCCAACCTCTTACCAAGATAGGAAGGACTAATCCGATTATGATTGCAGAAACCACCAAGCTCCAATCACGATTTGAAAATCGAAAAAGGTTGCGAAACACAAATCCTAAGAGGAAATAAGCAATCAAAAGTAGGATTTGTGCGATTAGGAAGCCGAACAAAAATCCCAAGAGGTTTAAAAAAGCCCAGTCTGCAGTGGTTTCGTGATTTGAAACGGATAATCCTTGAATAAGTCCTAAAAAAATAGCAATAAAATATAGCACTCCATTTTTTTGATTTCGAGAGGTTTTTCCCGCGGTAAAAAGATCGTAAAGAGCCATTCCGAGAATTAGAAGAGGCGCCAAAAAACCAATCCAAGCTTCTTTAACGGTAACCACGTCATACACCGAGGTAAATAAAGAGGTAATGATTCCCAGATTAAAAATAAGAAAGACCCAGAGCAGGGTTTTTCTTTGGTGGGTGGCAATTCCTGCCATCAGCACCAGGAGGGTTAGGGCATGGGAATAGTCACTCCAATTCAGGAAATGATTTAGCCCATCGTTGAAATAAAGCCAAAAATCGCCCATGGTGTTTTAGTTGGTTTCGAACTTATTTCAAATTTGAAATACCTTCATCGGCGAAGATAGGGAATATTAGGAAATAAATAATTTTAAGAATTAGCAACTCGAGAAAATCAGGGCAATAGGTTTTTTAAAATCCGCGCTCTTTTTGGATTTGTTCGTAGGCTTCTTGCACTTTGGTGAATTTTTCGCGAGCTCCTTTTTGGTATGCTTCATCCATATGCTGTAATTTATCAGGATGATATTTTTTGGCCATAGTTCGGAAAGCTTTTTTCACTTCCTCATTGGAAGCCGATTTATAGATTTCCAAAATTTTGTAAGCATTGTCAGCTTCTTTCAGGAACATCGCCTTGATGCTTTCAAAGTCGATCTGCGTCAAGTGCAGATATCGGGCGATTTCGGCGAGTTTATTTACTTCAGCACGTGAGACGGCGCCATCAGCATGGGCAATGGCAAAAAGAAAATGCAAGATTTGTAATCTCACGGGATATCGTGTTCGTTGTTGCAAAAACAATCCGATTCTTTGCGCAGAAACCTCGCGTTTTTTGATCACTTCATTAAAAAGCCTGAACGTGGCATTTGCTCTTTCTTTTCCGTAAGCTTGAACAAAATAGGAGCGCACATAATCCAATTCGCGTTGGTTCACGTTTCCATCGGCTTTGATAACCAGCGAAGCCAGTGAAAGTAGGTTCAATTCAAAATCATTGGGAGAAACCGGGCGGGTTTGTTGTTGGAAAACGCGTTGAAATTGCTGAGTTTTAGGACTGGATCGAAAAAACCAATCGATTAAGCTTCCCAGTAAAAACCCAAGCATCGCCCCGGGAAAACGGCCGTAAATATAGCCCAGTATGGCACCTATCCATTTTAACATCGG
>CAYPGZ010000001.1:80227-89379 GCA_964410335.1 uncultured Flavobacteriaceae bacterium
CATGCCCTCAATCCTTCCATAATCAACCAATAATGAGTATCTTTGCATTTCAAAATAAGTTTCATTTTATTAAAACCAAATAGATTATGTATCCACCAGATTTGACAGCTCCTATGCAAGAAGAACTTGTTGCTGAGGGCTTTCAGGATTTACATACCGAAGAAGAAGTTGAAAACGCAATGGCAAAAGAAGGCACCACTTTAGTAGTGGTGAACTCTGTTTGCGGTTGTGCGGCAGCCAATGCTCGTCCGGGAGTGAGAATGTCTCTTCGCAACGAAAAAAAACCGGCTAATTTATTCACGGTTTTTGCGGGGGTAGATAAGGAAGCTACCGATAAAGCACGCTCATATATGGTTCCTTTTCCACCCAGTTCTCCTTCAATGGCTCTTTTCAAAGACGGCGAATTGGTTCATATGTTGGAACGCCATCATATCGAAGGTCGGCCCGCCGAAATGATTGCTGAAAATTTGAAAGAAGCTTATAACGAATTTTGCTGAATAGCCAATAGCCGATAAGGAATATGAAAAAAATCATAGCATATCCGTTATCGGTGATTTATTACCTTTTTTTTGGAATTACCTTGTTGGTTTTTCATCCGGTGCAATGGGTTTGTTTCAACCTTTTCGGATATCAAGCCCATAAAAAAAGCGTGGATATTTTCAATTTTTGTCTTCTGCGCTGTTTGAATATTTTGGGCACGAGTATCCATTTTGAAAATACCTATGTGTTAAAAAAAGACAGGCCGCATATTATTGTAGCGAACCATCAGAGTTTATACGACATTTCGCCGATAATGTGGTATTTTCGGAAATTGCACCCCAAGTTTATCAGCAAAATCGAATTGGGTAAAGGGATTCCAAGTGTTTCCTATAATTTACGTCACGGAGGATCTATATTGATCGACCGAAAAAATCCGCGACAGGCTTTGCCTGAAATAAAAAAATTTTCGGGATATTTGAACAAAAACAAACATGCCGCAGTGATTTTTCCGGAAGGTACACGCAGCAGAAATGGTAAGCCTAAACGCTTTTCTCCCAATGGCTTGAAGATTTTATTCAAGTCTTGTCCCGATGCAGTGATTGTGCCTTTAACCATCAACAATGCATGGAAACTTCAAAAATACGGAGGTTTCCCATTAAATGTTGGCATAAAATTAGTGTTGAAAGTACAAGAACCAATCCCAATCGAAGGAAGGGACGTGGATGAATTAATTCTCGAAACGGAAAAAAAAGTAGTTGGTTCAATCGTGAATTAAAATTAAATTCATGCCCCGGAATCATAATTTCTAAAATATATATATGTCTCAGCACAATATACGCTTGGAAGTCATGCAGCAGTTGGAACCAAAGATCGATGGCTTTATCGATACTTATTTAATTCCGGCAGATAAAGTATGGCAACCTACCGATTTTTTACCGAACTCGCAGAAAGACAGCTTTTTTGACGAAGTAACCGAACTACGCGAACTTGCCAAGGAACTGCCCTACGATTTTTGGGTGGTGCTGATTGGAGATACCATCACAGAAGAAGCTCTTCCAACCTATGAATCCTGGTTGATGGATGTGGATGGTATAAACCAACGACAGGGAAAAGAAGGAAATGCCTGGGCAAAATGGGTTCGACACTGGACGGGTGAAGAAAATCGGCACGGCGACACGCTTAACAAATATCTATATCTCGCCGGACGGGTGAATATGAAAGAAGTAGAACGTACCACACAACACTTGCTCAATGACGGTTTGGATATCGGTACAGACCGCGATCCCTATAAAAATTTTGTCTACACAAGTTTTCAGGAATTGGCGACCTATATTTCGCATAATCGAGTGGCAAAATTGGCCAGACAATATGCCAATAAATCCCTGGCGAAAATGTGTAAAATAATTTCGGGGGATGAGATGAGACACTACAATGCATACAGCACTTTTGTCAAAGAAATTCTACAAATAGATCCAAGCGGGATGGTTATTGCTTTCTCCGAAATGATGAAACACAAAATCGTTATGCCTGCACATTTCCTCCGGGAGTCGGGCGGAAGCATAGGCACCGCCTTCGAAGATTTCAGCTTTGCTGCACAACGTCTCGGGGTATATACCGGAGAGGATTATGTGGATATCATGCGGAAATTGATAGAAAAATGGGAAATCGAAAAGCTTACCGGGCTTACCGAAGAGGCAGAAAAAGCTCGTGATTTTGTTACTAAACTTCCTGCGAGAATGCAACGCATCAATGAACGTGTGAAAATCCCTCAGGAAATCAAACACTTCAAATGGATAGATCCGTCGCGGGTTAAATGAAGTTGATTTTTTTTTTAATTTATATCCTTTATTTCAAATTTTTTTAATGCACACCATAAAACTCAACAACATTCGCGTTTACGCCTATCACGGTTGTTTGGAAGAAGAGACCAAAATAGGAAGCGAATACCGTGTGGATCTTTCGGTGAAGGCGGATTTGAAACATCCTGCAAAAACCGACCGGCTTGAAGACACTGTTGATTATGTGGTGTTGAATGAGGTCGTAAAAGAAGAAATGGCTATTGCGTCCAAGTTATTGGAGAGTGTTGCCCAAAGAATTTTGAATAGGGTTTTGGAAGAATCTTCAAAAATTGAAAAAGCCAGTGTTCGGGTTTCAAAAATCAATCCCCCGTTGGGCGGGGATGTGGAGTCGGTGTCGGTAAAAATGTCGAAAACCCGTCGAAATTAGGATTACAATCTTTATATTTGCCAATTCTTGAAAAAGGGTACCGTGGCCGAGGGGCTAGGCAGTGGTCTGCAAAACCATTTACAGCGGTTCGAATCCGCTCGGTACCTCTAAAAAAATTCCCTCTTAATCAGGAGGGTTTTTTTTTGATATAGCTTTATTATAGCTTACAGAGATTCGTCCTTCGGAGTAAGCCACAGGTTTTTGTTCTGCCCTTTGACGATGATTTTTTCTACTTCTTTTTCTATTTTTTCTACTTTGGAAGGAAAGATTCCTCGAAAAATCAACACTCCTCCAAATATGATGATGACCACGCTGATGACCCGTTTAATCCTGTAAATGCGAATTGGGGTGAGTTTGTGGTTTAGTTTTTTAGCAAGAAGAATTTTCAGGATATCAATACCAAGATAAATCCCTAACATCGACCCAAAGAAAACGAGCAAACGTTCGGGTTCCATTTTCATTCCGGGACCAAAAACGATTATCAGGCCCAACCAAAAACCCAAAACTCCTATATTGACAAAATTCAATAAAAATCCTTTGGCGTTCAGTTTAAGGTAATCGCGTTTTTTGAGTTTTCGGGTTTCCATGCTTCTGAGCGCATGGGGAACTATCTTTTTTTGGTTGATATAAGAAATTAATCCATAAGTGGTGAGAATGCCTCCGCCAAAAATAAACAAGGCCGGATCATCCTGAATACGTTCTAAAAGTTTACTGGTGCTAAAATATGCGATAAGCAAAAAAACGATGTCAGCAATGATCACTCCAATATCAAAAGCCAGTGCTGCACGGAAACCTTTAAGCGCGGCAGTTTCCAACAGGACAAAAAAAACAGGGCCCAGCATAAAAGCTAAAAACACCCCGAGCGGAATGGCAGTCATCACGTCTTGAAACATACGGACAAAGTTAAGGAATCCCTAATAATACAGCATTTTGTCGATTAGAAGCTTGAGCGGAAGTTTTCCCTCCCTAATAGGCTTTGGCCAAGCTTATGAAAACCTCCATCCAGTCCACATCCCCGTGGTTTTTCCCAAGTCGGACTATAATCAGATTTTTATTTGGATTGACATAAATAAATTGTCCCAAAATACCTTTAGCCGCAAAATCTCCGTTTGGAGTAGGCAACCACCATTGATACTGATAAAAACCCGGACTTGCATAGGTGCTATCAATGGCAATTGATTTTTTTACCCAGGATTTTTTAACGAGCTGTCGATTGTTCCAATTTCCTTCCTCCAAATAAAGCCTTCCGATTTTTGCAAAGTCGATTGCCCGCGCATTCAAACAACAAAAAGTTTTTTCAATACCTCCTTCTTGATCAATACTCCACGTTGCATTGTAGTGCATTCCCAGGGGTTTCCATATTTTGGTTTCGAGATATTCTGAAATAGAAATATCTTCAGGCAAAGCATTATGCAACACAAGTCCCAATAATTGGGAACTACCACTGGTATATTCAAAAACCGTACCCGGAGGGTTTTTTACTTTTAGGTTTTTGGTTTTTTTGATAAGATTTCGACCGTAATAAAATGCTGCTGCGTCTCCAAATGGGTTTAAATAGCTTTCATTAAACTTTATGCCGGAAGTCATCTGCAACAAATGTTCGATGCGAATATCGGCAAAAGCCTCTGCCTTCATGTCGGGAATATAGTTGGTCACCGGATCCTTTACCGAAGAAACATAGCCGTCTTCAATAGCCATTCCAATCAGAATTGAAAGCACCGATTTTGCCATCGAAAAAGAAGGGACGACAGATTCCCGGGAATAAGACTTAAAATATTTTTCATAATGAATGCTGTCGTCTTGTATAATAAGGAAGGCCACGGTTTTGTTTTTCGATAAAAATTCATCAAACGGAATTTTCACCGAATCGATGGAGGTGAAGAATTTTGGAACTTTGCCGTTTTTTGCCTGAGGGAAAACGAATGTTGAGGAATCAGTTTGAATTTCCCGACTTGGAAATTTTTTATAATCCTTGATATCCGCAAAATTGTAAATAAGCGTTCTTCCCAACTGGCATGATTGCAAACAAAGAAAAACAAACAAAAGCAGGAAAAGAGGCTTTTTCATCTAAAATGAATATTTTATTTTTCTGTTTAATAGTGATATTCCACGGAAAAAATTGAGGAGAATTGAAATCGGTCGAAATTTAAAGAACCGGATTTTTCTTCATTTTTAGCACATATTCTGCAATTTGAATCGTGTTTGTAGCCGCACCTTTTCGAAGGTTATCGGCAACAATCCACATATTTAAGGTTTTGGGTTGTGAATGATCACGGCGAATCCTGCCCACAAAAACTTCATCTTTTCCTTGTGCATAAATCGGCATGGGATAAATATTCATGTCGGGGTTGTCTTGCACCATGATGCCCGGAAAATTACGCAACAAAAGACGTACTTCTTTTTCGTCAAAATCGTTTTCAAACTCGATATTCACCGATTCACTATGTCCTCCCACAACGGGAATTCGGATTGCAGTGGCCACTACGGAAACACGGTCATCGCCCAATATTTTTTTGGTCTCTCGTGTGAGTTTCATCTCTTCTTTAGTATAGCCGTTTTCCTCAAAAACATCGCAATGTGGCAGAGCATTTTTATGAATTGGATAAGGATAGACCATTTTTACTTTAGGAGCGGCCTTCTCAGAGGCAGAAATATCGACAGAAGCCTCGCTTTCCAATTGTTGCACGGCTTTCATTCCTGTTCCCGTAATGGATTGATAGGTGGAAACCACTACGCGTTTCACGGTATATTTATCGTGAAGGGGTTTCAATGCCATCACCAATTGGATAGTGGAACAGTTGGGATTGGCAATGATTTTATCTTCGGAAGTAATTTCTGATCCATTGATTTCAGGAACGATCAGTTTTTTTGTGGGATCCATGCGCCACGCTGACGAATTGTCGATAACCATAGTGCCGTTTTCTGCAAACTTAGGAGCCCATTCCAGAGAGATTTCACCCCCGGCGGAAAATAAAGCGAGATCGGGTTTTCTGGAAACGGCTTCTTCCAAACCGATGATTTTATGGCTTTTTCCGTTAAACATTATTTCTTTTCCCACAGATTTTTCCGAAGCGACGGGAAGCAATTGGCGAAGAGGAAAATGCCTTTCCTCCAGAATTTTCAGCATGGTTTGACCGACCATTCCGGTAGCTCCTACAACTGCTATAACCGCCTCATTGGTAACTGTGTTTTGTGCAAATCCCATAATAAGTCAATCAATTCTATTCCGGCAAAGATACTAACCTATTCCACAAAAAAACCATCCTTTTTTGGGATGGTTTTGGGTTAAACATAAAAAGTGCAATGTAGCGTACAATTTTTTTATGGAGAATTTCTTTTTTTGAGTTCATCCCTAATTTCTGTAAGCAAAATCTCCTCTTTACTAGGTCCGGCTGGAGCAGCTTCTTTTTTCTTTTTGGTTTTTTCGTAGGCCTTAACAATCCAAAATACCACAAAACCAATAATGATAAAATTGACTACCGCTTGGATGAGATTGCCATAAGTGAGTGTGGCAGCTCCGGCTTCTGTTGCAGCTTCGAGAGATTCATAATTTCCTCCGTCCAAAGCGATAAATCTTTGTGTGAAATCCACTCCGTTGGTGAATAAACTGATGGTAGGCATGAGAATATCGTCCACCAGAGAGTTTACGATTGATTTTAAGGCAGTTGCGATGATAAAGGCTGTGGCCAACATCACCACATCGTCTTTCAAAAGGAAAGCCTTGAATTCTTTGATGAATTTCTTCATAATTTTGATTTTAGGGGTTAATACAGTATAAAAGTAAACTTTTTTTTTGACTTCTTAGGTAGGGTCGTTTTCATTTAGAATCTTTCGTTCTATTCGTTGAGAAATGGAAGTAATTAATTCATAGGAAATTGTTCCGGCGTTATGGGCAAAATCTTCAGCGCTATTTTCCTTTCCAAAAATAACAACCTCATCGCCTTCAGCACATTCGATGTGGGAAATATCTACCATAATCATATCCATACAAACATTGCCGATAATGGGCGCCGGTTTCCCATGGATATAAACAATGCCTTTTCCTTTGCCGTAAATCCGGTTTATTCCATCGGCATGGCCCAACGGCAATGTTGCGGTTTTGATCGGTTTTTCTGCAATATAACCTCGGTTGTATCCCACAGATTCTCCTTTTTTGATATGATGAATTTGAGAGATAATGGTTTTTAATTCTGCAACCGGAATGAGATTTTTGTCTTCTTCGGCGGAATTTCCGAAGCCATATAAACCAATTCCGGAGCGCACCAAATCAAAATGCGCTTGAGGATAATTCAGGATTCCGGAAGTATTGCATAAGTGCAAAAGGGGTTTATAACCCAGACCGGAGATCATTTTTTCCGCAATTTGGTTGAATATTTTGAGTTGCTCCAAGCTAAAACTCCTTTCTTTCAAATCTTCACTTGCTGCCAAATGAGAAAAAATTCCTTCTACTTGAATTTTTTCTTCATTTATTTTGGACAATATTTTGTCTATGTCACTTTCCAAAAAACCCAACCGGTTCAGACCGGTATTGAACTTCAGATGAATGGGATAATTCTTTTGTTTTTTGTTTTTGGCTATAAATGCATCTAAAACAAAATGACTGTATATATTGGGCGTCAATTTGTAGGCAAAAAGCGCATCCAAATTTGAAGAGTGTGGATGTAGCACCAAAATAGGTTTCCGCACTCCTCCTTTCCGAAGGGCGATTCCTTCTTTCAGGTAGGCCACTGCAAAAAAATCTACTCCCAGATGTTCCAGTTTTGTGGCAATGGAAACGGCTTCACTTCCATAAGCAAATGCTTTGACTACTGCCATGAATTTGGTGTCCGGAGAAATTTTGGAGCGTAAATAGCGGTAATTGTGCTCGAGTGCTTTCAAATCGATTTCGAGAACAGTCATATGAGATAGATAGGGGATTTGTGAGTTGAGATGATTTTCAAATGAATATATAATAAAATAAAAGGAAGTACAAAATCTGATGTTCCAACTATAATAATTATTGATTTTTTCGTACCTCTTCGCTTTCCACCTTCATATCCTTGATTTTTTCTCTCAACATTGCTTTGTAAAATGCAGCTCTGCTCAAGGGTTCGTATTCTTCGGTTTCGCCCAAAAGCACTAGGTCTTTGTTGGTGGATTTTCGAAAGCTGTATTGTGCAAGATTTCCTGTGCGTGTACAGACGGCATGGACTTTAGTTACATACTCCGCCGTGGCCATCAAAGCCGGCATGGGACCAAACGGATTTCCTTTGAAATCCATATCAAGTCCGGCAACAATCACACGAATTCCTTTGTTTGCCAAATCATTACAAACGCTCACGATTTCATCATCAAAAAATTGTGCTTCATCAATACCCACTACATCACATCCGTCTGCAAGGAGACGAATATTTGCCGCGGCAGGCACTACCGTGGACATAATTTCATTGTCATCATGAGAAACCACTTTTTCATCATCATAACGCTTGTCGATTTCGGGTTTAAAAATTTCGGTTTTTTGTCGAGCAAATTTTGCACGTTTCAACCTGCGGATGAGTTCTTCGGTCTTCCCTGAGAACATACTCCCGCAAATGACTTCTATCCAACCAAATTGTTCCTTGTGGTTTACTGTGTTTTCGAGAAACATTTTGTATTTTTAAGGCTCGGTTTTTGCATCTGTTTTGAATAGATAAATTTATGAAAATTCCACGCACCAATAGAGACAAACCAAAAAAGTTTGATTTATATTTTTTTTAATGTCTTTTTGGGGTTTGCTCTATAAGGTGTTTAGGTTTGTATTAGTTTTAATGATTTTGAAATCAGATAAATAAAGGAAAAGGATGGAAATGTATTCACCTTAATTCCATCGAGAAAAATGATAAATAAGTTATGAAGAAGAATTTGGAAGCGGAGTTGATGAGTTTGGCCCATAGGATATTACAAATGAAAAATCGTGCCGATGTGCATGAATTGAAAGGAATGGCTGCAATATTGCACGAAAAACTTTCTGTATTGTCTTATGTTGAAAAACATTTTGAAGGCCATCAGCCCACAATCGGAAAAAAAGAAGTGGAAGAGAGCCTTTCGGAATTTGACCACGAACAACGCTATGCGCCGGATGGAACACTCTATAACCCGGAGGGAATCACCGAACCCAACACTGAAAAAATAAAGGACATTGTGGCACAAATGCCTCCCGAAACAGAAAATCTGGATAGGGTTTTAGAAAATATATTACCTGAGGATAAAGAATCTTCAAAGGAAGGAATATCCAAAAAAAGAGAAACTTCCCAAACTGAATCAAATGATGAGAGTCCTGATCCGAAATATCTCAACGAGCTGAAGGTTCATGGAATTTCTTATGATGATTTGCCTCAATTTGAGCCGGTTAAGGGGAGACCTTCCGAAAAAGAAGAGGAGAAAACCGAGGATTCCTCTCGGGATGCTCATCGCCAAAATGCCGATAT
>CAYPGZ010000001.1:89479-94475 GCA_964410335.1 uncultured Flavobacteriaceae bacterium
ATTGGGAAGATGAAGAAAAGTATGAAAAGCAGTTTCTAAATGCCGTAAAAGATCGGATGGAATAAAAATTGAAAAACCGATTGGATTTTGCGTTGAGTTATTTAGAAATCGAGTTCTCCCGTTTCATCTTTTTCCTCAAAAAGGTCTTCATCTTCTGTATTCCCGTTTATTTCATCGCAATCGAGGTTGATTGAAAGTTCCTCGGGTTTTTCAAAATTATCTTCTTTAGAAACCCCAAGGCTGTCGGCGGCATATACCTTTTTCATGTATGTTCCCCAAATGGGCAAGGCCATGGTTGCGCCTTGTCCATATCGGATTCCCCTGAAATGCACCGATCGATTTTCACCGCCCACCCAAACTCCCGTGGCGAGATTTGGAACCATGCCCATAAACCATCCATCGCTCTGATTTTGAGTTGTTCCCGTTTTTCCGGCGATGGGAATGGCATAGTCAAAATTATAGGGATAACCCGTCATCACTTCTTTATAAAATGCATTGTTGATATTTCCACTTCCGCGAAGTCGTGTTCCCGTTCCGGATTGAGTGACGCCTTGCAATAAATCTAAAATTACATAGGAAGATTCGGCACTCAAGACATCCCGACTTATCGGCGTATTTTGAAAAAGAATGGTTCCGTTTTTGTCTTCTATTCGGGTGACTACAATGGGTTCGATATAAACTCCTTTATTGGCGAAAGTGCTGTAAGCTGCCACCATATCATAAACGCTAATATCCACCGAGCCCAGCGCAATTGCTGCAACAGCAGGCATGTTTTTAGTGTCGACCCCCAGATCTTTTACCATATCCAACACCAATTCGGGACCGGTTTTGTCCATCAAACGGGTTGTGATGGTATTTACTGATTTGGCGAGAGCATCTTTCAGCGTAATCATCCCTTCATAATCATTATCGGAATTAACGGGAGTCCAGGTTTCGCTCACGCCATGTCTTCCGGCCGGAATTGTATAACGAGAGCGGGGCAGTTTATCACATGGCGAAAGATGCAATTGATCGATGGCAGTAGCGTAAACAAAAGGTTTAAAAGTCGAGCCAACTTGGCGTTTTCCTTGTTTTACATGATCGTATTTAAAATATTTAAAATTAATACCTCCCACCCAAGCTTTCACCAGTCCTGTCTTAGGATCCATCGACATCATTCCTGTATTTAAAAAAGATTTATGATAGAAAATAGAATCCCGTGGAGTCATGACGGTATCGATGGGGCCTTTCCAGGAAAAAACTTTCATTTCTGCTTCCTTATCAAAAGAAGCGATGATTTCCTCTTCTGATTTTCCATTGGCGCGCATTTTCCTCCAGCGATCGCTGTTTTTCATGGCTCGTCGGATAATAACGTCAATTTCCTTTTCGGATATGCCGCGAAATGGGGCAGTGGAATTGTTCTTATTTTGCTTGTTAAATGCTTTTTGGAGATTTGTCATATGCGCCGTTACAGCTTCTTCGGCATATTTTTGCATCTCATAATTGATACTGGTGTACACTTTCAACCCATCTCGGTAAAGGTTATATTTCTCACCATTAGGTTTGGGATTTTCAGCAATCCAATCTTTTAAAAAATTTCTCAGGTAAGCCCGGAAATACGTGGCCATTCCCACATCATGACTTTCAGGAGAAAATTTGAGATTGATGGGCAGCTTTTGAAGCGAATCTTTTTGATTTTCAGAAAGATGGCCGTTTTTCTCCATTTGCATTAATACGATATTCCTGCGTTGAAAAGCGTATTTTCTCGTGTCTTGGTCTTTCGGATTGTATAAATCGGGATTCTTCAACATGGCAACCAACATGGCGGCCTCCTCGGTTTTTAATTCCATGGGTTCTTTTCCAAAATAAATCCGCGAAGCAGACCGAATTCCGTCAGCTTGATAGAGAAAATCAAACTCATTTAAATACATGGTCATGATTTCCTTTTTGGTATATTGTCTTTCAAGACGAACCGCAATAACCCATTCTTTTATTTTTTGAAAAACGCGTTCAACCGGATTGGAGGTGTAATTTTCGGTGAATAATTTTTTTGCCAATTGTTGCGTAATGGTGCTGGCTCCACCCTCGGATCCCAAAAAGACAATGGCGCGAAGTGTTCCCCAGGCATCAATTCCGGAATGGTTGTAATAGCGTTTATCCTCGGTGGAAACCAAAGCATGAATCAAATTTTCGGGCAAATCTTCATATTTTACCGGCGTTCGATTGTCTTCATAATATTTCCCAAGAGTTTCTCCATCGGATGAAAAAATTTCCGTGGCAACGTTCAACTCGGGATTTTCGAGTTCCTCAAATTCGGGCATTTCACCAAAGACTCCCCATCCGGCCAATACAAAGAGGAAAAGAAAAAGACCGATTCCTCCAAAAAACAAACCCCAAAACCAAATGAAATATTTCCGGGGAAATTTTTGTGTGCCTGTGTTTTTCTTATTTGATTTCTTTGCCATTTCTGTATGTTAATTGCTGTTCTTCGCCTGTGGAATTGCCTCTTCAATCCTGAAACCAACTTCGGTGATGCCTTTCAGGTTTTCAACGCCATTTATTTCTCCGTTTTTTCGCATGGCGTGACGAATTTTGAAAAGATATTCTCCGGTTTCTCCAAAACCAACTTTTTCCCGGTACCAGAGTTTGCTCTCCTTAAGATCTGTAAAACCTTCTCCCATCCATTGTCCGTTGGGATAAGCCATTTCATATTCCAGGGTGTCGGCGATGGTTTTTCCGTTGGGAAAATTCATTTCAGTAATCAAATATAAGTTGCTAAAAGCATAATCATTGTTATTTCGAATATTGATAAACAAGTCATAAACTTTGGTAGTGTCCGGGTTTTCAAAAGAAAAAGAAATCACCGAATCCTTATGCCATCCATCGGGCAGGGATTTATATTTGTCAAAAACGCGATTTGGATCGCATGAAATCAAAAATATCACCAAAAAAAAGCAAATTAGGGGCTTATGCATTACTTCTGAGAGGTTTTTTGCCGTTTTTTGTTTGGGTTACGTTTTTTGTTCCGTTTGCGTTTGGGTTTGTCGAAACGGGTCAGGCTGTCCTGTCCCACGCCATTTCCAAAGTCGGGTTTTTCGTCAGATACCTCCACTGAAAATTCTTCCAATCCTGAAACCGGATTTCCTTTTTCAGCTTCAGTCAAAATGTTATTTGCCTGACGTGTAGTTAAGGGATGCCAATTGGACCATTCGCCTTCATAAGCATACCACAAAACACCTTTAAAAATATCCACTTTTTGACAAACTGCTGTTCCTTTTTGGGTTACTAATTTTGCGTCTTGTCTTGGAAAATCTTGTAAAGCATCCAAATAACTGTCGAGTTCATAATTGAGGCAGCATTTCAGCTTTCCGCATTGTCCGGCCAGTTTTTGTGGGTTCAGCGAAAGTTGCTGATACCGCGCTGCAGAAGTGGAAACTGCTCTAAAGTCCGTTAACCAGGTGGAGCAGCACAATTCTCTTCCGCAGGATCCGATGCCGCCCAATCGTGCGGCTTCTTGGCGCAATCCGATTTGCCTCATTTCAATTCGTGTGCGAAATTCCCGGGCAAATTCTTTGATGAGCTGACGAAAATCAACCCGATCTTCGGCGGTGTAATAAAAAGTAGCCTTAGAACCATCGCCTTGAAATTCGATGTCGCTGATTTTCATTTTCAATCCTAACCGGATCGCGATTTCCCGTGCGCGGGGTTTCATCTTTTCCTCTTTCTCACGAGAACTTTGCCACACGTCGATATCGCGTTGATTTGCCTTACGGTAAATCTTCAATATTTCTGAACTTTCCGGCTGAACTTTTTTCTTTTTCATTTGAATCCGAACCAGCTCGCCCACAAGGCTGACAATTCCCACGTCGTGTCCGGGTTCAGCTTGAGTGGCCACTACATCGCCCATACTCAAACTCAGGTTCTCGCTATTTTCGTAAAAATGTTTCCGGCCGTTTTTAAAACGTACTTCCACATAATTGTAGGGTTCCTTTCCATTGGGAAGGTTCATATTAGAGAGCCAATCGAACACCGTCAGGTTGTTGCAACCATCGGTGCCGCACGTCCCGTTGTTCCTACACCCCTTGGGTTGGCCACCCCCCGTGGAGCAACTTGCACAAGCCATAATATTGATATATCTTGAAATACCATCCGATTGAAAACCAAAGAGATGGTATTGGAGATTAAAGGTTTCTTTTCAAAACGTAAAAGTAGTGATAATTATTTGAAGCGAAGATTACAGAATTTCCTTTGCCTCCCAAATTACTCCCGAGCTGTGATCTCTTCCACAACCTGTTACACTGCCCAACACATTGATTTCACCACGCAATTTTAGAACTCCCATCAGCCCAAAAATCAAAGCTTCTTTGTGTTCAACGAGTTGGTTGTTCGGAATAATAATTTCGGTGTAGGATTGTTCGCGAATTTTTTGAATTAAAAAATCATTATAAACCCCACCTCCCGTGAACAAACATTTTTTAGAAGAATCTCCCCCCAAACTTTTTGCGATTTGTCCGGCGATGTGGGAAACAAAAGTGGCCAGAACATCTATTTCAAGTAGATTTTGTGCTTCGATCAAAGGAAGAATTTTTTCGTTCACCCATTCGATTCCCAGAGACTTTGGTGGTTTTTGAGCATAATACTCCAGTTGGTTCAGTTTTTCCAAAAGCCGGTAATCAATGGTTCCTAAAGCGGCTAATTTTCCATTTTCATCAAATTCCTTTCCGAGCTTTTGGGCATAAAAATTCAAGACTGTATTTACAGGGCAAATATCCCAAGCGATGGTTTTGTTGTTTTCGGTGAAGGAAACATTTGAAAAACCACCCAGATTAACACAAAAATCATATTCCGGAAAAAGTAACCTGTCTCCAATCGGCACAAGAGGAGCGCCTTGACCCCCAAAATCAACATCCTGTTTCCGAAAATCACACACCAGGGTTTTTCCTAATTTTTCGGCAAGTAATGAGAGATTTCCAATTTGAAGAGTAATTCCTTTTTTGGGTTGATGCAAGATAGTATG
>CAYPGZ010000001.1:94575-105512 GCA_964410335.1 uncultured Flavobacteriaceae bacterium
TAAAGACTAAATACCTTAAAGAATTTTGAAAAATCCACTCATAGAAACTATATTTGCACATTCGCCTGAAGAACGGGCAAGTTCCATATAAATCAACCACATGGATTTTAAACTAACCGAAGAACAACAAATGATTCGCGACGCGGCTCGCGATTTTGCAAAAAATGAATTGTTGCCCGACGTGATTGAACGCGATGAAAAAGAGCAATTTCCTGCAGAACAAGTGAAAAAAATGGCCGAACTCGGCTTTTTGGGGATGATGGTTTCTCCCGAATATGGCGGAGGCGGAATGGATACGGTTTCTTATGTGCTGGCCATGGAAGAAATTTCTAAAATCGACGCGTCCTGTTCGGTAATTATGTCGGTAAACAATTCTTTGGTTTGCTGGGGGCTCGAAACTTATGGCACCGAAGAACAAAAACAAAAATATTTGACCAAACTGGCAGCCGGCGAATCTATTGGCGCTTTTTGTTTGAGCGAACCCGAAGCAGGAAGTGATGCCACTTCGCAACGCACCACCGCAATCGACAAAGGGGATCACTATATCCTTAACGGCACCAAAAATTGGATTACCAATGGAGGTTCTGCCGATTATTTTTTGGTGATTGCCCAAACCGATAAGGAGAAAAAACACCGCGGAATAAATGCTTTTATCGTTGAAAAAGGCTGGGAAGGTTTCGAAATCGGTCCCAAGGAAAAGAAATTGGGAATCCGCGGAAGCGACACGCATTCCTTGATTTTTAACGATGTGAAAGTTCCAAAAGAAAATCGCATCGGAGAAGATGGTTTCGGATTTAAGTTTGCGATGAAAACCCTTTCCGGAGGACGAATCGGAATTGCCGCACAGGCCCTCGGAATTGCTTCCGGCGCATATGAATTGGCAAAAGAATACAGCAAAGTGCGCAAGGCTTTCGGTACGGAAATTATGAATCACCAAGCCATTGCTTTTAAACTTGCCGATATGCATACCGAAATCGAAGCGGCAAGAATGCTGGTCATGAAAGCTGCCATGGATAAGGATAACCACGAAAATTACGATCTTTCCGGAGCAATGGCAAAACTTAAAGCTTCACAAGTGGCCATGGAAACCACTGTGGAAGCGGTGCAAATCCATGGAGGAAATGGTTATGTGAAAGAATATCATGTGGAACGATTGATGCGTGACGCCAAAATCACTCAAATTTATGAGGGTACTTCAGAAATTCAGAAAATTGTCATTTCCAGAAGCATTTTGAAAGATTAATATTTAGAATTGAGGCTTTTGCTCATTCTTGAAATCGGATAATAGGGATTTTTTTCTATTATCCGATTTTTTTTATCTTTACCTCAAACTCTTCTCATGATGAAATTGCTCATCCGCTTGCTCATGACTGCAATCGTGGTTTTTCTTCTGGCTAATTTTTTGCCGGGAATGGCCGTGGATAGCTATTGGACAGCAATTATCGTTGCGGTGGTATTGGGGCTATTAAACCTTCTCGTACGTCCCATTTTAGTCATTTTCACCTTTCCCATTACGGTGCTCACCCTGGGTTTTTTTCTGCTGGTTATCAATGCGTTGATGATCTTAATGTGTGATGCACTTATTGAAGGTTTTGATGTGGATGGGTTTTGGTATGCTTTGCTTTTTAGCTTGTGCTTGTCCATTATCCAATCCATGCTATTTTCTGTGTTGGATTGATTTTTTATCGTTGTACTATCCATTTTTTGAAATCAGTTTCTCCATTCTATGTTCTGATTATCAGTAAAATATCCTTTATTTTTAAATATTTTGACAGAAATTATATTTAAATCCGCCGGGGAATAACTTTACAATCAATATCTATATTTCCATACCATTATCAATTTTCATAATAAAAATTTATTTCTATAGATAAGCTAAAAAAAAGAGGGAAAAAAGAGATTTTTTTTCTGAGTTAAAACATATAATCGAAATAGTATTGAGCCCGGGATTAAGAAAACCTTGGCGCTATCATTTTTGTTTATATTCGGATTCTTAGATTAATGTAAGTATCTATGGAATTCAGCGTACTAAGCCGTATATTTGCATTCCAAATCGGATACGATGATAAAAGTAAGTGAAACTGCACGTAACAGAATAAGCCTCCTTATGAATGAGGAGGGTTTTGACCCCGCTCATGATTTTGTGCGAGTAGGGGTAAAAAGTGGAGGATGTTCAGGATTGTCGTATGAATTGAATTTCGACAAAACCCAAAACGAGGATGACAAGCTTTTTGAGGACAATAACATTAAAATTGTGGTCAACAAAAAAAGCTTTTTATATCTCGTAGGCACCACTTTGGAATATTCCGGAGGACTAAACGGCAAAGGTTTTGTTTTTAGAAATCCGAATGCTCAACGAACTTGCGGTTGTGGAGAAAGTTTTTCGCTGTAACTCCAAGTTTAACTTGAAAGAGGAGAGCTAAACATATTGATAGGTTATATATCTACACCAATCTTCGGGTTCTGCTGCTCAATAAAAGATAGGGAGTCATAGCAGACGAATGGAAAGATGTATAAACTATTTACAAAAAATGATTTAAGAGAAACAAGTTCGAACCGTAATCTCGGGAACTTGAATCTCGAAACCTTGAAATTGAAATCATAGCAATGGCATATACAGAAGATGATCTAAAGAAAGAACTCGAAACCAAGGAATATGAATACGGTTTTTATACGGATATAGAATCTGAGACTTTTCCTGTTGGTTTGGACGAAGAAGTAGTTAAGGCGATTTCCAAAAAGAAAAACGAACCTGAATGGATGACCGAGTGGCGTTTGGAAGCTTTCCGTGAATGGAAAAAAATGACCGAACCAAGCTGGGCGAATATTCATTATAAAAAACCTGATTTTCAGAATATATCCTACTATTCGGCTCCGGTCAAAAAACCAAAATACGATAGCTTAGACGAGGTGGATCCGGAACTTTTGGATACGTTCAAAAAGCTGGGAATATCCATTGAAGAACAAAAAAGACTCGCCGGAGTGGCCGTGGATATTGTCATGGATTCGGTTTCTGTAGGAACAACTTTTAAAAAAACCTTGGCAGAAAAAGGGATTATTTTCTGCTCTATTTCTGAAGCTATTCAAGAGCACCCGGAGTTGGTGAAAAAATATATCGGCACAGTTGTGCCGAGGAAAGACAATTTTTATGCGGCACTAAACTCAGCAGTCTTTAGCGACGGCTCCTTCTGCTATATTCCAAAAGGAGTGCGATGTCCCATGGAACTTTCAACCTATTTCCGAATCAATCAAGCGGGGACAGGTCAGTTTGAACGCACTTTGGTCATCGCTGATGAAGACAGTTATGTCAGCTATCTCGAAGGTTGTACAGCTCCCACGCGTGATGAAAATCAACTTCACGCGGCAGTGGTGGAATTGATTGCTTTGGACAATGCCGAAATAAAATACAGCACGGTTCAAAATTGGTTCCCGGGCGATAAAGACGGAAATGGAGGGGTGTTCAATTTTGTGACCAAACGAGGTTTGTGTGAGAAAAACGCTAAAATAAGCTGGACTCAAGTGGAAACCGGAAGCGCGATTACATGGAAATATCCCAGTTGTGTTTTAAAAGGCGACAATTCCGTTGGGGAGTTTTATTCCATAGCGTTGACAAATAATTTTCAACAAGCAGATACGGGCACCAAAATGATTCATCTCGGGAAAAACACCCGAAGTACGATTATCTCAAAAGGAATTTCGGCGGGAAGATCACAGAATTCCTACCGGGGATTGGTGCAAGTGAACAGTCGCGCAGAAAATGCACGTAATTTCTCACAATGCGACTCGCTGTTGATGGGAAATTTATGTGGGGCTCACACTTTTCCCTACATTGAAGTTAAAAACAAGTCGGCGCAAGTGGAGCATGAAGCCACCACAAGCAAAATAGGGGAAGATCAAATTTTTTATTGCAACCAGCGCGGAATCGACACCGAAAAAGCCATCGCACTAATTGTAAACGGTTTCAGTAAAGAAGTGCTTAACAAATTGCCCATGGAATTTGCGGTGGAAGCGCAGAAATTATTGGAGATTTCTTTAGAGGGAAGCGTGGGGTAGCACGAAAGGAATCTTGGGTAGCCGAAGGATGAAGCAACTTTTCGAGTTTTTTAAGCTCGATAAGTTTGGTTTGAAAATGAAAATATTCATAATTTAAATAAACCAATCACAACACAAATGAAAAAGTACTTTTATGCTTTGCTAATCCTCGCTCTTGGGGTTACTGCCTGCCAAGACGAACCTAAAAAACAACAAGAATCCCAACAAGAAACCACGGCAGAAACGAAAGACAGTTTGCAGGTTTTGCATGGAGAATATATTTATGTGGATAGCGCTGCCGTTTTAAAAGGAAGAAGTTTTGTTTATGGGGTAAAACTTGATTCCATGGCGAGAGCTTTGGGAGAACAAGTAGATAGCCTAAAACGGGATCCGTATGACATGGTTCCTGTTTTTATTAAAGGAATTGTCAAGAAAAATGAAAGTCAGGAAGGATGGGAAGAAATTGTGGAAATTAAAGAAATTCTACGGGTAATGGAACCCCAATCTGATCCTGCAATACGAATTGAAGGGAAAGAAATTTGAGATTCAATTTTGGCTCCTTCAACTAAAACTAAATAAATAGATTTTTATGCCTAAAAGGCAAAAACAATAATTAATATGCTGAAAATAAAGAATCTGCATGCCTCTGTGGAAGGCCAAGAAATCCTAAAAGGAATAGATTTAGAAGTAAATCCCGGTGAAATCCATGCGATAATGGGCCCCAACGGTTCGGGAAAAAGCACATTAGCTTCGGTAATTGCCGGGAAGGAAGAATTTGAAGTTACCCAAGGTGAAATTTTAATGGAAGGAGAAGATATTTCGGAGCTAGGAGCCGAAGAGCGCGCCCATAAAGGTATTTTCCTTTCTTTTCAATATCCTGTGGAAATCCCCGGAGTTTCTGTGACTAACTTTATGAAAACCGCAATCAACGAAACCCGCAAAGCTCGAGGATTAGAAGATATGCCGGCCAAGGAAATGTTGCAATTGATTCGGGAGAAATCAGAATTGTTGGAAATCGACCGAAAATTTCTTTCCCGTTCGCTAAACGAAGGCTTTTCCGGAGGAGAGAAAAAACGAAACGAGATTTTCCAAATGGCAATGATGGATCCAAAACTCGCTATCCTGGACGAAACGGATTCCGGGTTGGATATTGATGCACTTCGCGTGGTAGCCGATGGAGTAAATCGTTTGCACGATCCCGAACATGCCGTGGTGGTCATTACCCACTATCAACGGCTATTGAACTATATCGTTCCTGATTTTGTGCATGTTTTGCTCGACGGAAAAATTGTAAAATCCGGCGGCAAAGAACTCGCGCAAACCCTGGAGGAAAAAGGATATGACTGGCTTAAAGAAGTGGGGAGCGTCCAATAGTTCTTCGTATTATCCATTTTATTTCGTATTTATTCGATTAAAATCACAGCATTCACAGTATGGAACTGAAAGAAAAAATAATATCATCTTTTATGGCTTTTGAGGAGCATGTTGACGTGAATTCTGATATTCACAACATCCGCAATGAAGCGATGAAGGTTTTTGAAGCGACAGGATTTCCCACCAAGAAGGAAGAAGCGTGGAAATATACTTCCCTTGCTCCAATCTTGAAAGCCGATTACAGCCTTTTCCCGAAAAAAGAAGAAGGCCCGGAATACAAGGACATAAAAAAATATTTTATCCACGACATCGATACCTATAATATTGTGTTTATCGATGGGATTTATTCTTCTTATTTGTCAGAAACCACCCACGACAAAATCGATGCCTGTTTGATGTCGTCTGCCCTTTCCAAATCGAAATACAAGGCAGTAATTGATAATTATTTCAATAAAATTGCACCAAAAGATAATAGTTTTAATGCCTTGAACACGGCTTTTTCGCATGAGGGAGCATATATCAATATCCCAAAAAATACTTTAGCCGATAAGCCCATCCAAATCATCAATTTTTCTACAGGCAATGAAGCTGCCTTGATGGTGCAGCCGCGAAATTTGATTGTAGTGGGTGAAAATTCTCATGTGCAAATAATTGAACGCCATCAGAGTTTGACCGATAATCCGGTATTAACCAATTCGGTTACCGAGATTTTTGCAGAAAAACGAGCAATGATCGATTATTATAAAATCCAAAATGATCGCGACACCGCTTCGTTAATCGATAATAGTTATATCGAACAACATCAAGAAAGCATTTGCTCGGTACACACTTTTTCTTTTGGAGGGAAATTAACTCGCAACAACTTGAATTTTTACCAAAAAGGAGAACGTATCGATTCGACGATGAAAGGAGTTACCATCATCGAAGGAAAGCAGCACGTAGATCACAATACTTTGGTGCACCATCAAGAACCCAATTGTGAGAGCCATCAGGACTATAAAGGAATTTATGCCGATCGTGCCACGGGGGTGTTCAACGGAAAAATACTCGTGGATAAAAAAGCACAAAAAACCGATGCTTTTCAGAGTAACAACAATATTTTGGTGGACGAAAAAGCAACGATAAACTCTAAACCTCAATTAGAAATTTTTGCTGATGATGTGAAGTGTAGTCATGGTTGCACCATTGGTCAACTGGACGAAGAAGCTTTATTTTATCTTAGATCACGTGGAATACCCGCCAAAGAAGCACGTGCATTGATGATGTATGCTTTTGCAAACAATGTTCTGGAAAGCGTAAAAATTCCGGAAATAAAAAAACGCATCAATAAACTGATAGCTCTAAAACTGGGAGTTAATCTGGGGTTTGATTTATAAATTAAAATCCTGATTTCGGCTCTAAAAATTTCTAAAGCTGAAGAGTCTTCCAAGAGCAGTTGAGTTTTAAAAACCGTACTTTTGTGGTATGGTTTTATCGAGTGCAGAAAAAATGAATATATCTAAAACCCGTGCTGATTTTCCTATTCTAGAACGGAAAGTGAACGGGAAACCTTTAGTCTATTTCGATAATGCAGCCACCTCGCAAACACCCAAACAGGTTGTGGACTGCATATCCGATTATTATTTCAGATACAACGCCAATATTCATCGGGGGGTGCATAGCCTTTCTCAAGAAGCAACGGATGCTTACGAAAAGGCACGCGAAAAAATTCGTGCGCATTTTAATGCTGAAAAAGTCCAGGAAATAATTTTTACCTCCGGAACTACTCAGAGCATAAACCTCGTGGCAAATGGATTTACAAAGTTTCTAAAAGAAGGGGATGAATTATTGGTCTCCGCATTAGAACATCACTCCAATATTGTTCCTTGGCAAATGCTTTGTGAACGCACCGGAGCAATCCTGAAAGTAATTCCGATGACCGAAGAAGGCGAATTGGATAAAATACATTTGGAAAAAGCCTTTTCCCCAAAAACAAAACTCGTTTTTGTAAATCATGTTTCTAATGCCTTAGGAACCATCAATCCCATTGAAAAAATAATTGAAAAAGCACATGCAGTAGGTGCAGCCGTATTGATTGATGGCGCTCAAGCCGCGCCGCATATGAGCATCGATGTGCAAAAACTCAATGTGGATTTTTATTTGGCTTCGGCGCATAAAATGTGCGGCCCCACCGGAATTGGTTTTCTCTATGGAAAAGAGGAGTGGTTAGAAAAATTACCTCCTTATCAAGGCGGCGGGGAAATGATTGATCAGGTAACTTTTGAAAAAACGACCTATGCGGGTTTGCCCCATAAATTTGAAGCAGGAACACCCAATATTGCCGGAGGAATTGCTTTTGGAGCAGCGTTGGACTACCTTAATGCAATCGGGATGGCAGATATTGAAGCTCATGAAAATGAATTGCTGAACTATGCCACCGAAAAATTACTTGAAATCGAAGGAATGCGGATTTACGGAACTTCTCCTCAAAAAACTGCGGTGGTGTCTTTTAATTTAAAAAACATTCATCCTTATGATGTCGGTACGATTTTAGACAAAATGGGCATCGCTGTGCGTACCGGTCATCACTGTGCACAACCCATCATGGATTTTTATAAAATCCCCGGAACTGTCAGAGCTTCTTTTGCATTTTACAATACAAAAGAAGAAGTGGACCGGTTGGTGGAAGGGGTGAAAAAAGCAAAGCAGATGTTGTCGTAAGCATTTGGATTGATTATCGACAGAAAATGTATATTATCAAGAATTGTAACTCTTATTTTGAAAAATATAAACGAAATACAAAACGAAATAATCGACGAATTTTCGCTGTTTGATGATTGGATGCAGCGTTATGAATATTTAATTGAACTTGGAAAATCCTTACCGCTGATTGAGGAAAAATATAAAACTGCAGATAACCTGATCAAAGGTTGTCAGAGTCAGGTTTGGGTGCATGCAGAGATGAAAGATAATCACGTCATTTTTACCGCTGACAGCGATGCACTCATCACGAAAGGAATTATTGCCTTAATGGTGCGAGTACTTTCAGGACAAAAACCGGAAACGATCATAAGAGCCGATATGGATTTTGTGGATGAAATCGGCTTGAAAGAACATTTGTCCCCCACCCGGGCAAATGGGTTGGTGAGCATGATTAAGCAATTGAAATTGTATGCAGTTGCCTTTCAGGCAGAGGAGTAGGTGTGAATTGCAGAAATTGTAGTGAAAAAATGATTTTACTCTACAAAAAGAATCTAAAACCAAGATCAAGAAAAAAAAAATTACCTTTACTACACTAACAGATTAATAAAATAATAAACCTATGGATACTAATGAATTGGGCGAAAAAGTAGTCCGCGTGTTGAAAACCATATATGACCCTGAAATTCCGGTTGATATTTATGAATTGGGATTGATATATGATGTATTTGTAAATGAAGATCGCGATGTGAAAGTACTTATGACTTTGACGACTCCCAATTGCCCTGTGGCAGAATCCTTGCCGGCTGAAGTTGAAGAAAAAATAAAAGCTATCGACATGGTCAATGACTGTGAAGTTGAAATGACTTTCGATCCGCCATGGTCACAAGATTTGATGAGCGAAGAAGCAAAACTGGAGCTGGGGATGCTTTAATCCTAACGACACCTTCATCAATTATATGGTATAATTCATTAATTAGAAACCACCGATGGAAATAATCAACCGTGTGGCAAATAGCAAACTAATAACGTTTGACTTGGAGGAAATCTATCCTCAAGGGGAACGCCTTATTTTGGACATTTCACAATGGTTGCACGAAGGTTTTGTGCTTCGCGAAAAAGAATTTCGAAAGCATTTAGAAACGCATAACTGGGAGCAATATCAAGGAAAATATATTGCTTTGACGTGTTCTTCGGATGCCATAATCCCTGCATGGGCGTTTATGTTAGTGGCTACTTATCTTCAACCTTTTGCCCGAAAAACTGTAATAGGAGAGTTGGAAACATTAGAAACTGCGATTTTTTCGGATGTGCTTTCTCAATTGGATGAGGCGGAATATGCGGATAAACCTATAATTATCAAAGGATGTTCGCGCCTGCCCGTTCCAAAAAATGCTTATCTTCTGCTTATCGAAAAATTGCAACCGGTGGCAAAAAGTCTTTTCTTTGGAGAAGCCTGTTCTTCCGTGCCCTTGTTTAAAAAGAAAAAGCCCGTTAAAACTAAAATAAAATCGGAGTAAGGGCTTTCCCTATTTCTGCTCTTAACGATTTTTCCTCTAACATTTGTTTAAGGATTCGATTCTGCGGAAAGGTATAAATTTGCCCAAAATTTAAACCATTTCTTATGAAAAGAGTATCTTTTATTTTATTGTTTTTTCTGAGCTTATTTTCTGCCACGGCACAAACCCAATCAGACACGCTCAATGGGTGGAAACATTTTGGAAAGTTTTCAATTTTATTTAATCAAGCGGCTTTTAATGCCGAGTGGCAAAACGGCGGAACGTCCAGTTATGGAGGGAATGCTTTGGTAGATTATAATTTCAATTACCGAAAAAACAAATTCACTTGGGACAATAAATTCACTGCAGAATATGGTCTTACCAAAACCGATGATAGTGATTTCAGTCGAAAAACCGTTGATCGGGTTGAATTTAATTCTCTCGCCGGAAAGCAAATTCAGGAATCAAACTGGTATTTATCTTTATTTCTAAACTTTAAAACTCAGTTTGCTCCCGGGTATGAATACAGTGAAGATGACCTAACCGGAGAAACCATCCGCACGGAGACCACTCATGCTTTTTCACCGGCATATATTCAATTTGGACCCGGTATTTTGTGGAAAGAAAGCGATAATCTGAAAGTAAATATCGCCCCGGCAACCTCTCGTTTAATAATTGTTGATGAGGAATTTACCAGTTTTCCCGGATATATTGATGGAGATTATTTTGGAGTTGAACCCGGCGAAAGCACCCGATATGAATTTGGAGCTTCTGTGAACGCTTATGCCAAATTCATTTTGCTTGAAAACGTGAGTATGGAAAATATCCTTTCCCTCTATTCCAACTATCTGGAAGACCCAAAAAATGTGGATGTTGATTATACGATGAACTTGGTGATGAAGGTAAATGATTTTCTCTCGGCAAATTTTCTTTTCCAAGCGATTTATGACGATAATGCCGTGCAGGCTGTTCAAGTTCGTGAAGTGCTCGGGGTGGGATTTACGTATGTTTTTGGTGAATAATATCACCGGGTTTTTGCCCAAAATAGAAATAAAAAAAGCCCCGGTATTCGGGGCTTTTTTTTTAAAATATGAATACAGATTATTTCTTTACAATCTTAAAAGTACTCACTTTTCCATTGACATTCACATTGGCCAAATAGATTCCGGTATTCAAAGAAGAAAGTGATAGATTTTCTTCCGTATTGGAAAGTTCCTGAGCCATTACACGCTGTCCCAAAATATTGTAGAGCTCGATATTTGAAAAAGGCTCATCGGCAATAAGGGTCAACACATTGTTTTGTGAAGAATAGAAATAATCGAAACCTGCGATTTGGTTGTTCTCAGTTCCTAG
>CAYPGZ010000001.1:105612-112980 GCA_964410335.1 uncultured Flavobacteriaceae bacterium
GTCTGTGCGTTCATCGAAATTGCGGCCACGCAGGCGGCAACGCTTAAAATAATTTTTTTCATGATTGAAATATTTTTTGTTCGGGGTAAAGATAACAAATAATTGAAATGGAAAATAAAGGTTTAACCTAATTTTAAAATTTATCCTTACTTTTCAGAAAGGCTTTTTTCAAGATCTCCTGCAACTTTTTCCAATTCCAAATACCAAGATTCCCCAAATTTTTTTATCAAGGCTTCTCTTGTGAATTTATACACAGGTATTTGGAGTTGTTTGCCCAAATCGCAGGCATCGTCGCAGATAGGCCAATGGTGATAGTTTACTGCAGAAAAACTGGAATATTCTTGAACCCTCACCGGATATAGTTCACACGAAATGGGCTTTTTCCATGTGGTTTTGCCGGCTCGATAAGCAGCCTCCAACCCGCAAAGTGCCGTTCCTTTTTTATCAAAAACCACATACGCACATTCTCCCCCATCCACCAAGGGAGTTTCCAATTCTCCAAATTCGTTTTCCACATGTGTTCCTTGTTTTTCAAGGGCTCTGATTCCTTCTTCCCTGAGGAAAGGTTTTATATTCGGATAAATTTCCTTTAATATATGTATTTCCTCTTTCTCCAAAGGGGCGCCCGCTTCCCCCGCAACACAACATTCCCCTTTACAGGCAGTAAGGTTGCAAGCAAAATCCTTTTTGATGAGATCTTCTGAAACAAGGGTATTTCCTATTTGGAACATGATTTATCTTCCCATTATGAACCGGGAAACAAAACGCGGACTTCCCGCTCAAATCGTATATTTGTTCCCCAGAAATGATTGCAAAAGTAATAAAAACAAAAGCATGTCTGAAACCCTACTTTTTAAACTCGACAACCATCTTGCAACGATTACGCTCAATCGACCGGAAGTCTTCAACAGCTTCAACCGCGAAATGGCTCTTGCCCTGCAGGAACGCTTAAAAGAGTGTGACTCCAACCCTATGGTGCGGGCAATAGTGCTCACCGGAAACGGAAAAGCTTTTTCGGCGGGTCAGGATTTAAAGGAAGTGACCAATCCTGATTTACACCCGGGTTTCAAAAATATTTTGGAAGAACATTACGCTCCGATCATCGAACTAATTCGCAAGTTGGAAAAACCTGTAATTGCGGCGGTTAACGGAGTTGCTGCCGGAGCAGGAGCAAATATTGCGCTGGCTTGTGATATTGTTTTGGCTTCCGAGAACGCAGGGTTTATACAAGCTTTTAGTAAGATTGGATTAATTCCCGACAGTGGGGGAACTTATTTTTTACCTCGATTGATAGGTTTTCAAAAAGCTTCAGCATTAGCAATGTTAGGAGATAAAATAACTGCCGAAGAAGCCGAAAAAATGGGGATGGTCTATAAAGTTTTTCCTGAAAAGGATTTCTTGGCAGAAACAGAAAAATTAGGAAGTAAACTTTCTCAAATGCCCACAAAAGCTTTGGCATTTACAAAAAAAGCATTCAATCAAACCTTCTCAAATTCCTTGAAAGAGCAGTTGGACTTGGAAGCTAAATTGCAAATTCAGTCCTCGGAAACGGAGGATTATCAAGAAGGGGTCAATGCTTTTGTGGAAAAAAGAAAACCGGAATTTAAAGGAGAGTGATTCTAAAGTTTGATGAATTTAATTTGTGAATAAACATCTTATGAATTTAGCAATAATTGGAAGCGGAACAATGGGCAGCGGAATCGCACAAGTGGCTGCAACAGCGGGAGCAAAAGTCAAGGTTTTTGACACAGACCAAAAAGCTTTGGAATCGAGTAAATCCAAATTGGAAAAAATTCTTTCCCGGTTGATTGAAAAAGAAAAAATAGATGAAGCTGAGAAAAACCGTATACAGAACAATATTGGGTATGTAAATAATTTGAAATCTTTATCCGATGCGGATCTTAGTATTGAAGCCATTGTCGAAAACCTGGAAATCAAACAAAAGCTGTTTCGCGAGTTGGAGTCATACCAAAACGAAAACGCAATTATTGCATCCAATACGTCCTCTCTATCCATAGCATCGATTGCTTCGGCTTTGGAAAAACCGGAGCGCGTTCTCGGAATCCATTTTTTCAATCCCGCACCATTGATGCCCTTGGTGGAAATAATACCGGCAGTTCAAACTTCAGAAAAAATAAAAAATAGGGTAGTGGAAATCATTTCCCGATGGGGAAAAGTGGGCGTTTTGGCAAAGGATACTCCCGGATTTATTGTCAACCGAGTGGCTCGACCTTTTTATGGAGAAGCTTTACGCATTTATGAAGAAGGCATCGCCGATTTTTCCACAATTGATTGGGCCATGAAAGAAATCGGAGGTTTTCGAATGGGCCCTTTTGAGTTGATGGATTTTATTGGTAATGATGTAAATTACACCGTGACGGAAACCGTTTTTAGAGAATTTTATTACGATCCGCGGTATAAACCTTCTTTCACCCAAAAACGTTTTATGGAAGCCGGATATCTGGGAAGAAAATCCGGAAAGGGCTTTTATGATTATAGGGATCAAGCAAAAAAAAACCCGCCAAACACCAATCTAAAGTCAGGTCAAAAAATAGTAGATCGTATCCTCGCTATGCTCATCAATGAGGCGGCTGATGCTTTATATTTAAATATTGCTACAGCAAAAGATATTGATTTGGCGATGACAAAAGGAGTCAATTATCCAAAAGGTTTGCTGGCTTGGGCCAATGAAAAAGGCATTGACTGGTGTGTGAAAAAAATGGATGACTTGTATGATCAATACCACGAAGACCGCTATCGATGCAGTCCCGGCTTGAGAACTGGTGAAAAATTTCCTGTTTAATCAAAAGCTCAATCAGACATTAAATGCCTTTTCTCCCGGGAAAACGGCCATATCGCCCAATTCTTCCTCAATCCGTAAAAGTTGATTGTATTTTGCCATTCGATCGCTTCGTGAAGCAGAACCGGTTTTGATTTGACCGGTATTTAAGGCCACAGCCAAATCGGCAATAGTATTGTCTTCGGTTTCTCCTGAACGGTGAGACATTACGGCCGTGTAACCTGCACGATGAGCCATGTCCACTGCCGCTATAGTTTCGGTAAGAGAGCCGATTTGATTTACTTTTATCAAAATCGAATTGGCAATGCCGTTTTGGATTCCTTTTTCCAAGCGTTCCACGTTGGTTACGAATAAATCATCACCCACCAATTGTGTTTTGTGACCTATCTTTTCGGTGAGTATTTTCCAACCTTCCCAATCGTTTTCATCCATTCCGTCTTCAATGGAAATAATGGGATATTTCTCGGTAAGTTCAGCTAAATATTCAGCTTGTTCCTCACGGGTTCTAATTTGCCCGTTTTCGCCTTCAAATTTACGATAGTCGTATTTTCCATCTATATAAAACTCAGCGGCCGCACAATCCAGCGCAAGCATTATTTCCTCGCCAAAAGAATAACCGGCATTTTCCACCGATTCTTTAATCATGTTTAAAGCATCTTCAGTACCGTTCAGCACCGGTGCAAAACCTCCTTCATCTCCCACGGCAGAACTGAGATTTCTTTCTTTGAGTACTTTTTTCAGGTGATGGAAAATTTCGCTTCCCATTTTCATGGCCTCAGAAAAACTTTTTGCTTTTACAGGCATAATCATAAACTCTTGAAAAGCAATTGGTGCATCACTATGTGATCCTCCATTAATGATATTCATCATCGGAACGGGAAGTGTTTTTGCGCTAATTCCTCCCACATAACGGTAGAGGGGAAGTCGCAACTCATTTGCAGCAGCTTTTGCCACAGCAAGGGAAACTCCCAAAATGGCATTGGCGCCCCATTTTGATTTATTTGGAGTGCCATCTTGTTCAATCATGGTTTTGTCAATCAGGTTTTGGTCGAAAACCGAAAAACCCATCAAACATTTTGCAATGTGTTCGTTAACATTTTCGACGGCTTGCAAAACGCCTTTTCCATGATAATCTTCACCGCCATCACGCAACTCAACCGCTTCATGTTCTCCGGTGGAGGCTCCTGAAGGAACGGCTGCACGACCCAAAACCTTGTTTTCGGTAATCACATCAACCTCGATGGTTGGATTTCCGCGGGAATCAAAAATCTGCCGAGCGTGAATATTGATGATGCTACTCATAATGATTGGTTGTTATTATTTTTCTATGACTTAAGCGTTTCCGATTTTAAACTTTCCACAAACTGTCCGAACAAGTAATTTGCATCGTTTGGACCGGGACCTGCTTCGGGATGGTATTGCACCGAAAAGACATTTTTGTTTTTCATTCTGAGCCCGGCAACTGTATTATCGTTCAGATGGATATGGGTAATCTCGATATTAGGATTGGCTTCTGCTTCTTCTTTGTTGATGGCAAAACCATGATTCTGGGAAGTGATTTCTCCTTTTCCGGTAATCAAGTTTTTCACGGGATGGTTTATTCCGCGATGGCCGTTGTGCATTTTATAAGTTGAAATCCCATTGGCCAAAGCAATAATTTGATGTCCCAAACAAATCCCAAAAAGGGGCTTTCCTTCTTGAATAATGTTGCGCGCCAGTTCTACGGCACTTTCTAAAGGTTGTGGATCTCCCGGCCCATTGGAAATAAAATATCCATCGGGATTGAACTGGGCCATTTCCTCAAAAGTCGTATCATAAGGAAATACTTTGATATAACAATCGTGTCGAGCCAGATTACGCAAAATATTCTTTTTTATACCCACATCCAGTGCAGCAACTCTATATTTGGCATTTTCTTCTCCGATGAAATAAGGTTCTTTAGTAGAAACTTTAGAAGCCAGTTCCAGGCCTTCCATATCAGGAACCTGTGCGAGTTCTTTTTTCAACTCTTCTATATTTTCCGTATCGGTAGAGATTACGGCATTCATCGCTCCTTTTTCACGAATATGAGCCACGAGCGCACGGGTATCTACATTGGAAATGGCCAAGAGATTGTGTTTGTTTAGAAAATCTTCCAAGGATAAATTGGCTGCGCTTCGGGAATGGTCATAGCTGAAATTTCGACAAACCAATCCGGCAATTTTAATATCTTCGGATTCAATTTCCTCTTCATTAGTTCCATAGTTTCCGATATGGGCATTGGTGGTAACCATGATTTGCCCATAGTAGGAGGGATCTGTAAAGATTTCTTGATAACCGGTCATCCCGGTGTTGAAACATATTTCCCCAAAGGTTTTCTGTTGTTTCCCGCCCACGGCTTTTCCATGGAAGATGGTTCCATCCGCAAGTAAAAGAATAGCTTTTTGTCTTTGTTCGTACTTCATAGTAGTGTCCGGCAAAAAAACGGGTACTTTTTAAATTCCCGCTAAAATAAAGATTTTTGTTTATTTTTTTTCGGTTATATTCGGTATTTTAATGCTTAAAAAAAAGGGACAAACCCGGTGGATTTATCCCTTTTTGAATTATGCTAAGCCTCGGTGAATCAACATCAAATCTGATCTTTGTTTTTTTCAGGTTTGTCTGATTTTGCATCCGGTTCAGGCTTGGTTGCCGGCTTCTCTACGGTGGCCTTGGCTTCTTCTTTTTTATTTTCCTCTTTGGCTTTCTGATTTTCCACAGAGGAAGGTTGTGCTTCCGATTCAGATTTTGCTTTAGCTTCGGGTTTTTCATCAGAAGCTTTGGCTTTTGTGGTTTCCTCAGAGGAAGATTTTCCTTCGGAGGTTTTAGCTTTAGAAGAACTTCCACCACCTCCGCGTCGGCTTCGACGGGTTTTCTTTTCAGGCTTGTCGGTGGAGTACAATTCATTAAAGTCCACCAGCTCAATCATTGCCATATCGGCATTATCGCCCAAACGATTTCCCAATCTGATAATCCGGGTATACCCGCCGGGACGAGTACTCACTTTTGGAGCTACCTCCCGGAAAAGTTCGGTTACGGCCTCTTTTTGTCGTAATTGGGCAAAGGCCAACCTGCGGTTGTGAGTGGTATCTTCTTTTGATTTGGTAATAATAGGTTCCACAAATTGACGAAGAGCTTTTGCTTTGGCCAAAGTGGTATTGATGCGCTTATGTTCGATCAAGGAAGAAGCCATATTGGCTAACATCGAATTGCGGTGTGCCGCTTTTCTTCCCAGATGGTTGAATTTTTTTCCGTGTCTCATTTTTCTGTAGATGTTAGATTTTAGAAGCGGTAGTTCTTGATTTTAGAAATAGATTATCTCCTATTTGAAATCTCAACTCTTACCATAAACTTCTACTTAATCTCTGTCCAATTTATATTTTGACAAATCCATTCCGAAATGCAGGTTTTTGGTTTCTACCAATTCTTCCAGTTCAGTCAAGGATTTTTTTCCGAAGTTTCTAAACTTCATCAAATCACTTTTGTTGTAGGAAACCAGTTCGCCCAAAGTTTCTACTTCTGCAGCTTTTAGGCAGTTCAGTGCTCGGACGGAAAGGTCCATATCCACCAATTTGGTTTTCAGCAGTTGCCTCATGTGAAGGGATTCCTCATCATAAGCTTCGCTTTGAGCAATTTCATCCGCCTCCAAAGTAATCCGCTCATCTGAGAAGAGCATAAAATGGTGGATTAAGGTTTTGGCAGCTTCCGTTAAGGCTTCTTTTGGATGGATGGAACCATCGGTAATGATTTCGAAAACCAGTTTTTCGTAGTCGGTTTTTTGTTCGACACGGTAGTTTTCAATACTGTATTTTACGTTTTTTATCGGTGTATAGATCGAATCGGTAAAAATTGTGCCCAAAGCCGCATTGGATTTTTTGTTTTCCTCAGCCGGAACATAACCACGACCTTTTTCGATGGTCAACTCCATATTCAATTTGACCTTTTTATCCATGTTGCAGATAACCAAATCGGGGTTCAAAACCTGAAAGCCGGAGATGAATTTTTGGAAATCGCCTGCGGTCAATTGTTCTTTTCCGGAAATGTTGATGGAAACGGCTTCGTTGTCAATCTCATCGATTTGACGCTTGAAACGCACCTGTTTCAAATTCAGGATGATTTCTGTGACGTCTTCCACGACACCGGGAATAGTCGAAAACTCGTGCTCAACGCCTTCGATGCGTACAGAAGTAATTGCAAAGCCTTCAAGGGAAGACAAAAGCACCCTTCGCAAAGCGTTGCCTATGGTCAAGCCATAACCGGGCTCCAAAGGACGGAATTCGAAAGTTCCTTCGAAATCCGTGGAGTCGATCATGATAACTTTATCGGGTCGTTGAAAATTTAATATGGCCATGATGGGTTCTATCAGTTTATTATTTGGAATATAATTCGACGATGAGTTGCTCGTTGATGTTCTCCGGAATTTGTTCGCGTTCCGGAACAGAAACAAAAGTTCCTTCTTTCTTTTCTGAATTCCAGGTCATCCAATCATAAACTTTACTGGAATTGGAGAGGGAATCCTGAATAGCGGTCATCGATTTTGATTTGTTGCG
>CAYPGZ010000001.1:113080-135297 GCA_964410335.1 uncultured Flavobacteriaceae bacterium
GTGTATTTTGCTTTTTGCTTTTCCATCAACTGGATGGCGTACTCGGATTTTTTTCCGCGCCTCCTGTTGTTCCCGTGCATTCCGGGGGGATAGTTTTTCTTCTCAAACGATTTGTCGTCCCCGTAGATCGGCTCGCCGAACTTTCGGGCTATTTTGGTCTTTGGACCGGTGTATCTTGCCATTTTTTGTTTGTTATAAGGTCATGAATTAAGGCTGATGAATAATCCTTCGATGACCGGGTTTGTTGTTTGTTTCTTGTCATTCCGGGCTTGACCCGGAATCTATTTTATTATACGCGACGGCGTTTCGGCGGCCTACATCCATTGTGTGGCATGGGGGTCACGTCGATGATTTCGGTGACTTCGATCCCGGCGTTGTGGATGGAACGGATAGCCGATTCTCTCCCGTTTCCGGGACCTTTCACATAGACTTTCACTTTCTTCAAGCCGGCATCACTTGCCACTTTCACGGCGTCTTCGGCTGCGAGTTGTGCAGCGTAGGGCGTGTTTTTCTTGCTTCCACGGAAACCCATTTTCCCTGCGGAAGACCAAGAAATCACATCCCCGTTTTTATTGGTCAACGAAACGATGATGTTGTTGAAAGAAGCTGCAATATGCGCTTCCCCAAAAGCGTCAACATTTACCTTACGTTTTTTGTTTGTTGATTTTGCCATTGTTTGAGTTATTCGTTATTGGGTTATTAAGTTATTGGGTTATCAAGTCATGAATTTTTTTGCTCAACTCATAACTCATAACTCACAACTCATAACTATTTAGTTACCTTTTTCTTGTTGGCGATGGTTTTACGCTTACCTTTTCGGGTACGGGAGTTATTCTTGGTTTTTTGACCACGCAAGGGAAGTCCCATACGATGGCGTATCCCACGATAGCACCCAATGTCCATCAATCGTTTGATGTTCATTTGCACCTCCGAGCGTAACTGCCCTTCGATTTTATATTGTCCAACAGCTTCCCGGACGCGGTTGATATCGTCGTCGTCCCAATCGGAAACTTTTTTGTTTTCATCTACCTTGGCAGCTTCGAGTATTTTTTGTGCCCTGCTCTTGCCTACGCCAAAGATGTAGGTCAATCCAATGACCCCGCGTTTTTGTTTTGGTAAATCAACTCCTGCGATTCGTGCCATATGTTTAATTTGTTAATCTGTTAGTTTGTTAGTCCTGAAGTTGGTAAGTAAGTTTATTATATTGATTTTTAAAAGTGGTTTTATGATAAACCATCGTTTCTACTTCTGTATAAAATATAATCACCGAACTAAAAAACTATCAAACTAATTATCCTTGTCTTTGTTTAAACCTTGGGTTTTTCTTGTTGATAACATAAAGCCTTCCTTTCCGACGTACAATCTTGCATTCGGGGCTTCTCTTTTTAACTGATGCTCTTACTTTCATATCGTTATTGGGTTATTGAGTTATTGGTTATTGACCTTTCAATTCTGAATCATAACTCATAACTCTGAACTTATTAATATCTATAGGTTATCCTTGCTTTACTCAAATCATACGGGCTCATCTCCAACTTCACTTTGTCGCCGGGAAGAAGCTTGATGTAGTGCATGCGCATTTTGCCCGAAATGTGTGCGGTGACCACGTGGCCGTTTTCCAACTCCACACGGAACATCGCGTTGGATAATGCTTCGATTATCGTTCCATCTTGCTCTATTGCCGGTTGTTTTGCCATAATTATCAATTCGGAATTCTGAATTCAAAAAAAATATTTTTAGGCTACTGCCTTTCTTTTCTTTCCTGTTTTCATTAAGCCGTCATAATGCCTGTTCAGCAAATAGGAATTCACTTGCTCGATGGTGTCGATTGCAACACCCACCATAATGAGTAGGGAAGTTCCTCCAAAAAATAATGCCCATCCGGCTTGCACGCCCAAAATCTTTACAATAATGGCCGGGAAAACCGCAATGATGGCCAAAAAAATTGATCCGGGTAGGGTTATTTGTGACATAATCCTATCCAAATATTCGGCGGTTTCACTTCCCGGACGGATACCCGGAATAAATCCGCCACTGTGTTTCAAATCGTCTGCCATTTTGTTAGTCGGTACGGTAATAGCCGTATAGAAATAGGTAAAGACGATGATCAACAAAGCAAAGACTACATTATACCAGAATCCGAAAATATCGGTAAAAGCTGCTGCCACTCCCTGAGCAGCATCGGTTTCGGACAAGCCGGCAACTGCAGCGGGGATAAACATGATTGCCTGAGCGAAAATAATGGGCATTACTCCCGAAGCATTAAGCTTCAAAGGAATAAATTGTCTTGCTCCACCGACGTTCTTCTGATAACCTCCCGCAGCATTTCTCCGCGCATATTGCACGGGGATTTTCCTAACCGCCCTCACCAGCATCACCGAGGCATAAATGATGGCAAACCAAATCACCAATTCAATCAAAATCATGATCAAGCCTCCTGTGGATTCCACAGTTCTGGCGGCAAATTCTTGGATAAACGCTTGAGGTAAAGTGGCGATAATTCCCACCATAATCAAAAGCGATATTCCATTGCCAATGCCTTTATCCGTAATTTTTTCTCCCAGCCACATGGCGAAAATACAACCTGTAGTGAGGATGATTACGGATGAAAGCGTAAACACAAACTGGCTGTCAATTATAAATGCTTCTCCGGGCAGGGTGGCATACAGGTTAATGATATAGCCCGGCCCCTGAAACAAAGTAATTGCAATGGTCAACCAGCGTGTGATCTGATTAATTTTCTTTCGGCCGCTTTCGCCTTCCTTTTGCAATTTTTGAAGGTAGGGCACGGCAATTCCCATGAGTTGCACTACAATCGATGCGGAAATGTAGGGCATAATTCCCAATGCAAATACCGATGCGTTTGAAAAAGCGCCACCGGTAAAAGCGTTCAACAAGCCCAAAAGCCCACTATCGGTTTGTTGGGCAAGGTTGGCAAGTTGCGAAGCATCGATACCGGGAAGCACTACTTGTGCGCCAAAACGGTAAACCAACAACAGACCTAGGGTGAGTAGGATCCTGTTTTTAAGTTCTTCGATTTTCCAAATATTCTTTAAGGTATCAACGAATGCCATCCTATGTTGGTTATTTATTACTGGTTATTGGTTATTAGTGTTCTCCTCCGCAACAATTACTCAAACTAAAATCCAAAAACCAACAACTCAATGGGTTTATATAACTTTTGCTTCTCCGCCGGCTTTTTCGATAGCCTCTTTTGCGGCTGTGGTAAACTTATGGGCGTTGATGGTCAATTTGGCCTTCAATTCGCCCCTTCCCATAATCTTGACTAAGTCTTTCTTTCTTGCCAAACGCATGCCGATTAACGTTTCCATATCGACTGTGTCTTTGATCTTTCCTTCGTCCACGAGATGCTGGAGCGTATCCAAGTTGATGCCTTTATATTCCTTTCGGTTTTGGTTATTAAAACCAAATTTTGGCACTCGGCGTTGAAGCGGCATTTGCCCACCTTCAAAACCAATTTTCTTGGAATAACCGGAACGGGATTTAGCTCCTTTATGTCCACGGGTTGCTGTTCCACCTTTTCCGGTGGCTTGTCCGCGCCCCAAACGTTTGCCTTGTTTTTTTATCGACCCTGTTGCGGGTTTCAAGTTGTGTAGTTCCATCTGTGCTCTTATATTGTTTCCACGGAAACCAAATGTTGTACTTTATTTATCATGCCCAGAATATTCGGCGTATCTTCATGTTCGACCGTTTGGCCGATTTTATGCAAGCCCAATGCTTCCAGGGTGAGTTTTTGTTTCTTCGGGCGGTTAATCGCGCTCCTTGTTTTGGTGACTTTTATCTTTGCCATGATTTCTCCTTAATTACCCGTTAAAAACTTTATCCAACGAAATCCCACGTTGTTTAGCGATGGTTTCCGCATTTCGCATTTGCAACAAAGCATCAAAAGTAGCTTTCACCACGTTGTGCGGGTTGGATGAACCTTGACTTTTGGACAATACATCATGGATGCCCGCTGATTCTAATACCGCACGGATGGGACCACCGGCAATAACTCCGGTTCCTTCCGATGCCGGGAGCAACAAAACACGTGCTCCACTATATTTTCCTTTTTGCTCGTGAGGAAGGGTCTTTTTGTCCAAAGGAATGCGAATCAAATTTTTCTTGGCATCTTCGATGGCTTTAGCAATGGCTTCGGAAACTTCTTTGGATTTTCCCAAACCGTGACCCACTACACCATTTTCATCGCCTACCACGACGATTGCCGAAAAACCGAAAGCGCGGCCTCCCTTTGTCACCTTAGTGACACGTTGTACCCCTACCAAGCGGTCTTTCAAATCCAGCCCACTCGGCTTAACGAACTCTACGTTTTTATAATCCTGATACATAATTGTTATTGGTTAATAGCCGTAAGTCGTAATCACTCAACTTTTGAACTATTGTGCTTTTTTTTAAAATTTCAAACCTCCTTCGCGCGCGCCATCTGCCAATGATTTTACGCGGCCGTGGTATAAATATCCACCACGATCAAAGGCAACTTGCTCGATTCCGGCTTTTTTTGCTTTCTCGGCAAGGGCTTTGCCAACGTTTGCGGCAATTTCGGATTTGGTGCCTTTGGCTTCAATATCTTTATCTCGTGACGAAGCCGCGGCGAGGGTAGTGCCTTCAATATCGTTTACGATCTGGGCATAAATTTCTTTATTGCTGCGGAATACAGACAAACGCGGACGACTTGCAGTTCCGCTAAGGCTCTTGCGAATTCGTCTTCTGATTTTGTTCCTTCGCTGTGTTTTTTTCGCTAACATAATTATTGTATTTCGATTGTCATTCCGGATTAAACCCGGAATCCACCCTTTTTCTTATGCGGATTTACCTGCTTTTCTTCTCACTTGTTCTCCTACAAATCGGATTCCTTTTCCTTTGTAAGGTTCGGGTTTCCTGAAGGATCGAATCTTGGCAGCTACTTGTCCCAACAGTTGTTTGTCGTGAGAGGTAAGCTTTACCAAGGGGTTCTTTCCTTTTTCGCTTTGAGTTTCCACTTTTATTTCGGGCGGCAAATTTAAGACAATGTTATGGGAA
Organism: uncultured Flavobacteriaceae bacterium; assembly: GCA_964410335.1. Classification (GTDB taxonomy): domain Bacteria; phylum Bacteroidota; class Bacteroidia; order Flavobacteriales; family Flavobacteriaceae; genus DASSWG01. The sequence goes on from CAYPGZ010000001.1 coordinate 118,121, forward strand.
TACCCAACAGCGATGTCCAATTTTTGTCCCTGATTGGAAGCTCGATAACCTACGCCAACAAACTCAAGCTCTTTGGTGAAGCCCTGGGAAACACCTTGAACCATATTGTTTATTAGAGCACGATACAACCCGTGTTTAGACTTGATGTCTTTTTTGTCCGACGGACGGCTCAATATAACTTCACCGTCTTCGATTTTGATATCGATATCGGAGTAAGTTTGCGAGAGCTCGCCCAGTTTTCCTTTTACCGTCACCTCATTGTCCTTTACGTCAACTGTGACGCCTTCGGGGATTTTTATCGGACTTAAACCTATTCTAGACATTATTCTTCTAATTAATACGAATTAAATCAAAATCTATCCGAATTTGAATTCGGCCGTTCTGAATTCGCTTTCTCGTTAATTATTTATTTTATCAAATCTCAAATTAATACTTATCACCCCCACTTCCTACTAATATACGTAGCATAAAACCTCGCCGCCCACGTTTTCTTTTCGGGCTTGTTTGTCGGTCATTACGCCTCGTGAAGTGGAAACTATAGCAATGCCCAAACCGTTGAGGATTCGTGGCAAGTCGGCTGACCCGGAATATTTTCGCAATCCGGGCTTACTGATGCGTTGGATTTCTTTGATGACAGGTTCTTTGGTGAGCTTGTCATATTTCAACGCGATTTTGATAGTGCCCTGAGCGGTCTCATCCTCAAATTTATAGCTGAGGATATAGCCCTGATCAAACAAAATCTTGGTCATTTCCTTCTTTAGGTTCGAAGCAGGAATTTCCACGATTCTATGACCGGCGGCCACTGCATTCCGGATACGCGTCAAGTAATCTGCAATCGGGTCTGTATTCATCTCTTTTTAGTATTGTCTTGTTGTCTTTATTTATTCTCTAAGGAGTGTCATTTCGAAGAACGAAGCTTCTCAAGGTTTTATATTCCTGTTTTTGAGATGTCTTTCCGGGCATGGCTTTCCTAAACGTCCATGCGGGTTCTATCTAAATGACCTTCAAATTTTCTACCAACTTGCCTTTGTGATTCCCGGGATCAGCCCTTGGTTGGCCATTTCCCTGAACATCACACGAGAGAGTCCAAACTGGCGCATATATCCTTTTGGTCTTCCGGTGAGTTTGCAACGGTTATGCAAACGTACGGGGGAAGAATTCTTCGGAAGTTTTTGCAATGCTTCATAATCGCCGGCTTCTTTCAATGCCTTGCGTTTTGCAGCATATTTTTTCACCAGTTTTGCCCTTTTTCGCTCGCGGGCTTTCATTGATTCCTTTGCCATATTCCTTGTGTGTTTATAGTTGGCTATAGTTTTTTGACTAAAACTATTCGCCGATAGTATAGCCGTAAGGGCTTTTTTTTATTAGTTTTTCTTAAACGGTAAACCTAATTCGGTCAATAATGATTTTGCTTCTTTATCGGTTTTGGCCGTAGTTACAAAAGTGATGTCCATCCCCGAGATGCGGTTCACCTTGTCGATATCGATTTCGGGGAAAATGATTTGCTCGGTGATGCCGAGGTTGTAATTTCCTCTTCCATCAAAACCTTTAGGGTTTATTCCGTTAAAATCGCGTACTCGTGGAAGGGCAGTGGTCACCAGCCTATCCAAAAATTCATACATCTTTTCTCCACGCAGGGTAACTTTGGCACCAATCGGCATTCCTTTACGAAGCTTGAACGAAGCCACGTCTTTTTTAGAAATAGTCGATACTGCCTTTTGGCCTGTGATGATGGAAAGCTCTTCCACAGCATGGTCTATAAGCTTTTTGTCGGCAACAGCAGCGCCAACCCCACGGCTCACAACTATTTTGGTGAGCTTGGGTACTTCCATTACATTCCCATAGCTGAATTCTTTGGTCAACGCCGGGATTGCTTTTTCCCTGTATTCTTGCTTAAGTCTTGGTACGTAACCCATTTTTTCTAACCCTTAATGGTTAATAGTTTTTTTTAATCTTGGTAGTGCTAATCTAAATAACTACTACCTCTTGAATTTACACTTCCTCGTTTGTGGTTTTTGCAAACCTTATCTTCTTTCCGTCTTCGAAGCGGTACCCCACACGAGTAGTATTTCCTTTTTTGTCTATAAGAGACAGATTGGAAACATGAATCGGAGCTTCTTTTTCAACAATCCCTCCTTGTGGATTGGACGCACTGGGCTTTTGATGTTTTTTGATCATGTTTACGCCCTCGACAATTGCTTTATTTTTATCGATAAAGACTTTAATGATCTTGCCTTCTTCGCCTTTGTGGTCGCCCGCAATTACGCGAACTTTATCCCCCGATTTTATTTTTAGTTTTTTCATCTTAAAATATTCTTCAAAATTTGACCGGGTTGGTGTACAATCCCAAATCTTATATCTCAAATCTTATATCTTAGCGCTCAGATTTATAATACTTCCGGAGCCAGAGAAACGATTTTCATAAATTGACGGTCGCGAAGTTCTCTTGCCACCGGCCCGAAAACGCGGGTTCCTCTCATCTCGCCCGTAGGGTTTAAGAGGACGCAGGCATTGTCGTCAAAACGGATATAGGATCCGTCAGGGCGGCGTACTTCTTTTTTGGTGCGAACTACCACTGCAGTGGAAACCGCTCCTTTTTTGATGTTTCCGTTTGCAGTTGCTTCTTTCACGCTAACGACGATTTTGTCGCCAACTGAAGCATACCTCTTTTTGGTGCCGCCAAGGACACGGATGGTCAAAACCTCCTTTGCTCCTGTGTTGTCGGCTACTTTTAACCTGGACTCTTGCTGTACCATTTTATTTTGCTCTTTCGATTATTTCAACCAACCTCCAGCACTTGTTTTTGCTTAACGGTCGGGTTTCCATGATGCGAACAGTATCGCCTTCGTTGCAATCGTTTTCCTCATCGTGTGCCACGTATTTTTTCGTTTTCAAAACGAATTTTCCATACATGGGGTGCTTCATCTTCTTGGTTTCGGAAACCACGATAGATTTCATCATCTTGTTGCTGGTGACGATACCAATCCGTTCTTTTCTTAGATTTCTTTTTTCCATTACTTGGATGCTTGTAATTCCCTTTTTGTTATTTCCGTTTTGATGCGCGCGATGGAACGACGTACCGTCCTTAGTTGGATAGGATTTTCCAAAGGCGTGACCGCATGGGCCATTTTCAAATCGCTGTAGGATTTCTTGGTTCTCTCCAAGGCTTCCCTCAGCTCGGAATCCGATAATGTCTTTACTTCTGACTGTTTCATTTTTTCTAATTCGACTGGAAAATAAATTAATCCTCTATTCTTTTATATTTGATGATTCCCCCCTCCAATGATGTTTCACTTTTTAATATTAGAACGTTTTTGTAAGTGAGGTTATCTTTAATATTTCTTCTTCTGATTGTTGACAATCTTAAAGAATAACAATTATAAAATGGCAGTCAGCCTATTCCTGATAATCCCTGGAAACAACAAATTTTGTTTTTACCGGGAGTTTTTGTGCCGCCAAGCGTAAGGCTTCTTTGGCCAATTCCTGTGGAACGCCGCCAATCTCGAACATGATCCTTCCGGGAAGGACGCGCGCCACGTAATATTCCACGGCTCCTTTTCCTTTACCCATACGAACCTCAAGCGGTTTCTTGGTAATCGGTTTGTCCGGGAAAATTTTTATCCAGATGGAACCTTCCCTTTTCAGGTAACGGGTGGCGGCGATACGCGCAGCCTCGATTTGACGTGCGGTAATAAACTCAGCCTCCATGGATTTTATCCCGAAAGTGCCGTTGGAAAGCCGATGTCCCCTTTGGGAGATACCTTTCATCCGGCCTTTTTGCTGCTTGCGGTATTTTGTTCTTTTCGGTTGTAACATTTTATTCTATTTGAAAATGTTTCCTTTTTATTTTCTATTAAATCTTTGCTGCCTGCGAACTCTTACTTTCTCCTTCGTTTTCTTTCGCGGCCGCCGCCTTTTCCACCTTCTTTTTTGGTGGACATGCCCACTAGCGGAGACAAATCCCTCTTGCCGTAAACTTCACCTTTCATGATCCATACTTTCACGCCCAATCGACCGTAAGTGGTATGTGCTTCAACCATGGCATAATCAATATCGGCTCTGAAGGTAGACAAAGGAATACGTCCTTCTTTGTAGGATTCTTCTCTTGCCATTTCGGCACCGTTCAAACGTCCGGAAATTTTGATTTTTATACCTTCGGCGTTCATCCTCATTGCGGCTGAAATAGCCATTTTGATGGCACGGCGATAGGAGATTCTGCTTTCGATTTGACGTGCAACACTTGCCGCCACCAGATAAGCATCCAATTCCGGTCTTTTTATTTCAAAGATGTTTATTTGAACTTCTTTATCAGTAATTTTTTTAAGCTCTTCCTTCAGCTTATCCACTTCTTGGCCGCCTTTTCCGATGATTATTCCCGGACGGGCGGTAGTGATGGTAATGGTGATCAGCTTCAGGGTGCGTTCGATGATTACCCTTGCAACACTGGCTTTTGATAAGCGGGCGTGCACATATTTTCGGATTTTATCGTCTTCGGCCAATTTGTCGCCGTAGTCGTTGCCTCCATACCAGTTGGATTCCCATCCCCTGATGATGCCGAGCCTGTTACCGATTGGATTTGTCTTTTGTCCCATATTTTATAGTTTGTTGGCTTTTCTTAGAGGGAAGTCTTACATAGTCCTTCTAAAAAAACCACTCGACTAATTGTTGCTTTCTGTAATTTGTTTTTCTCCAAGCACGATAGTTACGTGGTTGGAACGTTTTCTAATTCTGTGCGCACGACCTTGCGGTGCCGGACGCAATCTTTTCAACATTCTGCCCCCATCCACACGGATTTCGCTGATATACAAACCAGCATCTTCCATGTTGGCATCCTCGTGTTTGGCTTCCCAGTTATTGATGGCCGAGAGCAAAAGTTTTTCCAAACGGCGCGCAGCCTCTTTTGGGGTAAACTTCAAGATGTTGAGTGCGTTTTCAACATTTTTGCCCCGGATCAAATCTGCCACCAGGCGCATCTTCCTCGGCGAGGTCGGGCAATTGTTCAATTTTGCAAAAGCCAAATCTCTTTTGGCCTCCTTTAGCTGCATTGCTTTTTCCCTTTTACGAACTCCCATGGCTGCTTATTTTTTTGCTTTGTTTTTAGCTCCAGAATGACCGCGGAACGAACGCGTAGGCGAAAATTCGCCAAGCTTGTGCCCGACCATGTTTTCAGTTATAAAAACCGGTACAAACTGTCTGCCGTTATGAACACCGATGGTCTGTCCCACAAAATCGGGAGTAATCATCGAAGCTCTGGACCAGGTTTTTATCACGGTTTTTTTGCCGGACTCAACATTCTGGGCCACTTTCTTTTCCAGTTTATAATGGACGTATGGTCCCTTTTTCAGTGAACGCGCCATTTATGTGTGTTAATAGTTAATAGTTAATTGTTGTTGGTGTTAGTACGGCAAACATAAGTTTGCTGCATCTAAACACTATTTTTTCCTTCGTTCGAGTATATATTTGTTGCTCGCTTTGGTTTTGGAACGTGTTCTGAAACCTTTTGCCGGCAATCCTTTTCTCGAACGTGGGTGTCCGCCGGAAGCCCTTCCTTCTCCACCGCCCATGGGGTGATCCACAGGGTTCATCGAAACAGGACGTGTTCTTGGTCGTCTGCCCAACCATCTGCTGCGTCCGGCTTTTCCGGAAACCAGCAACTGGTGTTCGCTGTTGGAAACCGCACCGATTGTGGCCATACAAGTGGTAAGGATCATTCGAATCTCACCGGAGGGTAATTTCACGGTAGCATATTTTCCCTCTCTTGCCAATAACTGGGCAAAAGATCCGGCGCTACGTGCCATAACCGCACCTTGTCCGGGATACAATTCAATACAGGAAATTATGGTTCCCAATGGGATTTGAGAAAGCGGCATAGCGTTGCCGATTTCGGTAGGAATATCGGTTTCTCCGGAACGGAGGTTTTGACCTACTTGCAATCCATTTTGCGCGATGATATACCTTTTTTCACCATCCTGATAATTGAGCAAGGCGATAAAAGCGGTACGGTTTGGATCGTACTGAATGGAGGCAACCGTTGCGGGAATACCCGGTTTGTTACGCTTAAAATCGATGATTCGATAGCGTTTTTTGTGACCACCACCGCGATTGCGCATGGTCATTTTTCCTTGACTGTTCCTTCCCCCAGTTCTTTTTTTCGGAGCAAGCAAGCTTTTCTCCGGCTTATCGGTAGTAATGGCGTCATACCCATTGACTACCCTAAAACGCTGACCCGGGGTGATGGGTTTTAATTTTCTAACTGACATTTTATTGTCTTAAATATTAGCGTATAAATCAATTGTTTCCCCTTCCGCCACCTGTACAATAGCTTTTTTATAAGCTGATGTTTTACCAGTGACCACACCACTTTTTGTGTATTTGGTTGTGCGATCCGGACGGACGTTCATTGTACGAACTTTGGTAACAGAAACACCGTAAACAGATTCAACAGCGTCCTTGATTTGGAGCTTGTTCGCATTCCTGTCAACCTCAAAAGTATAGCGATTTTCGTCTTCGCTCATTTTCGTGGCTTTTTCCGTAATTATGGGTTTTATCAAGATGCTCATGGCGTTTATTTACCTAAATTCGTTTCAATTTCTTTCAAAGAACCTTCAAAAAATACAAGGTTGTTGGCGTTCAAAATTTTGTAAGTGTTTAACTCTGAATGATTTACAACCTCAGAACGCTGCAAATTACGAGACGACAAATATACATTTTTATTTGGTTCGCCCAACACAAACAAAGTTTTTTTATCGGCAATACCCAAACTATTCAAAATATTGATGAATTCTTTAGTTTTAGGGGTATCAAAATTAAAATCCTCAACTACGATAATGGACTTGTCTTTTGCCTTTTGGCTCAAGGCCGATTTTCGAGCAAGGGATTTTTGTTTTTTGTTCAATTTGAAACCGTAGTTTCTGGGACGAGGTCCAAAAACACGACCTCCTCCTCTAAAAACCGGGGACTTGATACTTCCTGCACGGGCAGTTCCGGTTCCTTTTTGTTTTTTAAGCTTTCGGGTGCTTCCGGAAATTTCGGCGCGTTCCTTGGCTTTGTGCGTTCCTTGGCGTTGGTTGGCCAGGTATTGCTTCACGTCAAGGTAAATCGCATGGTTGTTCGGCTCGATTCCAAAAACATCGTCGGAAAGCTCGGCCTTTCTGCCGGTTTCTTTCCCTTTTATATCTACTACTGCTACTTTCATGGGTTCTTTCTATTTTTCTGTTTCCCTGTATGAGGTTGGGATTACTTTACTTCTGAATAATCACGTAAGCATTTTTATGACCGGGAACCGCTCCTTTGACCACCAAAAGATTTTTTTCGGGAACCACTTTCAGGATTCGCAGGTTTTGAACCGTCACCTTTTCACCGCCCATTCTCCCGGCCATGCGCATTCCTTTGAAAACACGAGCAGGATAAGACGCGGCACCAATGGAACCCGGAGCGCGCAAACGGTTGTGCTGACCGTGGGTGGCTTGCCCAACCCCGCCAAAACCGTGGCGCTTCACAACCCCTTGGAAACCTTTTCCTTTGGAAGTCCCTGAAACATCGACGAATTCGCCTTCTGCAAATTGTTCTACTGTGAGGGTATCCCCCAGTTTGTGTTCTCCTTCAAATCCCTGGAATTCGACGACTTTTCGTTTGGCAGGTGTACCGGCTTTTTTAAAGTGGCCCGCAGCCGCTTTGGTGGTACGCTTGTCTTTTTTGTCATCGAAACCAAGTTGAAGGGCTTCATACCCGTCAACCTCTTCGGTTCTGACTTGGGTAACTACGCATGGTCCCGCTTCGATGACCGTACAGGGAATGTTTTTTCCGTTGTCGTCGAAAATGCTGGTCATGCCGATTTTTCTTCCTATTAACCCAGACATTGTTGTTGTTTGTTATTTGTTACTTGTTCTTCTTGATTGTCATTCCGAGTGAAGCGAGGAATCTCAATACTTCTTTCTGAATGACACATTCATTTATTCAATTAAAAAAGGTCGAAAAAATACCTTCGACCTTGAATGTATTTTTTCCGTTTTTCCCTTGACTACTGCGCGGGACATTTAGTGCCCGAAACAAGTTCGGGGAATTCTCGTCTTTTCACGAGATCCCGCCTTCGCGGGAATTTTTTATCACACCTTGATCTCTACCTCAACCCCGCTCGGCAATTCCAATTTCATCAATGCGTCGATGGTTTTGGAAGACGAACTGTAGATGTCCAGCAACCTTTTGTAGGAGCTCAATTGGAATTGTTCACGTGCCTTTTTATTGACATGCGGCGAACGCAAAACCGTAAAAATCTTTTTGTGGGTGGGCAAAGGGATTGGTCCTGTTACCACTGCGCCCGTGGTTTTCACGGACTTTACGATTTTCTCGGCGGATTTGTCCACCAAGTTGTGATCGTAGGATTTGAGTTTTATTCTTATTTTCTGACTCATGGTATTTAGTTTGTTAGTTGGGTAGTTTGTTAGTTTTTTAGGTTGTTTCAAAAACAATACTTTACTAAAAGACTACCAAACTAATGCCTATCAATATTAATCGTTAGAGCCTCTGGCTTTTTTAATGACTTCTTCAGAAATGTTGGATGGTGTCTCGGCATAGTGCGAAAACTCCATCGTGGATGTTGCACGACCAGAAGACAAAGTCCTCAAGGTGGTTACATATCCAAACATTTCAGACAAGGGTACTTCCGCTTTGATTACTTTCACTCCGGAACGGTCGCTCATGTTGTTCACGGTTCCTCTTCTTCGGTTTAAGTCGCCAACGATATCCCCCATGTATTCTTCCGGAGTAAGTGCCTCCAATTTCATTATGGGTTCAAGAATTACGGCGCCTGCACCTTTTGCAGCGGCTTTGTATCCCAATTTTGCGGCAAGTTCAAATGAAAGTTGATCGGAGTCAACCGCATGGAAGGAACCATCCTTCAAAACAACTTTTAGCTTATCCATTTGGAAACCTGCCAAAGGTCCGTTTTTCATGGCTTCTTTAAAACCTTTTTCTACGGATGGGATAAATTCTTTAGGAATATTTCCTCCTTTTACTTCATTTACGAATTGAAGACCGACCCCTTCGAAATCATCGTCCACAGGTCCCATCTCGAAAACAATATCGGCAAATTTACCACGTCCACCGGTTTGCTTTTTATAAACTTCGCGGTGAGCGCTGTTTCTGGTAACGGCTTCTTTGTATTCCACTTGAGGTTCACCTTCATTCACCTCCACTTTGAATTCTCTTTTCAAGCGGTCGACCAAAATCTCGAGGTGCAATTCCCCCATTCCGGAAATAATGGTTTGTCCGGAAGCTTCGTCGGTTTTAACCTGGAAAGTAGGATCTTCCTCGGCTAATTTTGATAAAGCCATCCCCATTTTATCTACATCGGCTTTGGTTTTTGGTTCTACCGCGATACCGATTACCGGATCGGGGAAGGACATGGATTCCAAAACAATTGGATGATCGACATCGGTAAGGGTGTCTCCGGTTTTGATATCTTTAAAACCCACTGCAGCTCCAATGTCTCCTGCTTCGATTCTGTCGATAGGTTCTTGTTTGTTGGAGTGCATTTGATAAATACGGGAGATGCGTTCTTTTTTCTCAGAGCGGTTGTTCCACACATAAGATCCGGCATCGAGAGCTCCGGAATATACCCGGAAGAATGCCAAACGACCTACAAAAGGATCGGTAGCGATTTTGAAAGCCAAAGCAGAAAATGGAGATTCCACATTGGGCTTACGGCTTTCTTCTTTTCCGGTTTTAGGATTGATGCCTTCGATGGCTTCGATGTCCACCGGTGAAGGCAAATAGCGCACGGCTGCATCAAGCATCGCCTGAACGCCTTTGTTTTTAAAGGAGGATCCACACATCATTGGGATGATGGACATATCAATAGTTGCAGCGCGAAGGGCAGCGATTATTTCGTCCTCGGTGATGGAGTTTTCATCTTCAAAGAATTTTTCCATCAACTCTTCGTCATATTCTGCAACAGCTTCTACAAGTTTGGCGCGGTATTTATCCACATCGTCCTGAAGTTCTGCCGGGATATCGATTTCCTCATAAGTCATTCCCATATCCTCTTCACTCCAAACGATTGCTTTTTTGGAAATCAAATCCACTACACCTTTAAAATCAGCTTCGTCGCCAATGGGAACTTGCAGCGGAACGGGATTTCCGCCCAACATGTCTTTTACTTGTTGACATACTTCAAAAAAGTTGGCTCCTTGACGGTCCATTTTATTGACAAAGCCCAATCGGGGTACTTTGTACTTATCGGCTTGGCGCCAAACGGTTTCGGATTGCGGCTCAACTCCATCCACAGCGCTAAACAAAGCTACCACACCATCCAATACACGCAATGAACGCTCTACCTCAACGGTAAAGTCAACGTGTCCCGGGGTGTCGATAATGTTGATGGTGTATTCTTGTCCGCGATAGGGCCATGTACAGTGAGTAGCTGCCGAAGTAATGGTAATTCCGCGCTCTTGTTCCTGTTCCATCCAGTCCATAGTTGCCGAACCTTCGTGCGTTTCGCCAATTTTATGGCTGATTCCTGTATAATAAAGGATACGCTCTGTGGTGGTGGTTTTTCCGGCATCGATATGAGCGGCAATACCTATGTTTCGTGTGTATTTTAAATCTCTTTGTGCCATTTCAATAGTATATTGTAAAATGTATTTTTTATGTCGTTAATTCGATTTAAAAAAACCGTCTCCGACATATCCCGATTTTAGAATCTAAAGTGGGAGAATGCTTTATTAGCTTCCGCCATTTTATGCGTATCGAGTCGTTTTTTTACTGCTGCGCCTTCTTCTTTTGAAGCAGCGAGGATTTCTGCGGCGAGTTTTGCGGCCATTGATTTTTCGTTACGCTTACGCGCATATAAAATCAACCATTTCATCGCTGTGGAAACCTTGCGATCCGGACGGATTTGCATCGGAATTTGGAAGGTTGCTCCACCCACACGGCGACTGCGCACTTCAACATGTGGCATCACGTTGGTTAAGGCATCTTTCCAAAGCTCCAAAGCGGATTTTTCTTCGTCTTGCTTTTTTTCTTCCACGATGTCAAGAGCATCGTAAAAAACTTTAAAAGCCACTGATTTTTTCCCGTCCCACATCATGTTGTTGACAAACCGCGTGACCAGTTGGTCATTGAATTTCGGGTCTGGGAGTAGAGGTCGTTTTTTTGCCTGTCTTTTTCTCATTTCTTCGTTATTAAGAGAAACGCAACTGCGTTTCTACATTATTTTTTGGGTCGTTTGGTGCCGTATTTAGACCTGCGCTGGGTGCGGCCGTCAACACCTGCTGTGTCTAGGGCGCCTCTAACGATGTGGTACCTTACTCCGGGCAAATCCTTAACCCTTCCTCCTCTTACCAATACTATCGAGTGCTCTTGGAGGTTGTGCCCTTCGCCGGAGATGTAAGCGTTTACTTCCTTGCCGTTAGTCAACCGTACACGAGCCACTTTTCGCATGGCCGAATTAGGTTTTTTGGGCGTGGTGGTGTAAACACGTGTACAAACCCCGCGTTTTTGAGGACAGGAATCCAAAGCAGCCGATTTGCTCTTCTTGGCAATGGTGTTTCTTCCTTTTCGTACTAATTGTGAAATCGTTGGCATAATTTCTTTTAAATGTTATTAAGTAATGGCAATTGAGATATTGATTCTCAACATCGCTCAAAAAACCACAACCTTGGTTTTTCCCTTTTCATGCCTGTCGCCGATGAATACCGGTAAGGATGTCCCAAAGAAAAAACCCTTAAATTTTGGGTTTGCAAATGTAGAAATATATTTTAAGTAATCAAACTATTGTAAATTAATTTTTTGTGCGATTTTATTTTTTTTCCAAACCGCATGAAAATAGGGTAGTTTTGCGTTGTGATGAAGAGAAGAAATAACCTGAACATAAATTATTTTCCAAACTTTGACGAAAGCATACCAAAAAAGCACCTCGAAAGGATTGAAAAGATATTTTTTTGTCCTTATTATATATATACTTTTTTCAAATATTGGAAATGGTCAGGAGCTCTATCTTCAAATTCAAGCAGAAGACAGTGTGAAAAATGCGGTAATTGATTCTCTTAGATACCAAAAAAAACATGCAAACCTTAAAACACTGTTGAGCGAAATTGATACTGTTTTTTACCGTGTTCAAAAAATCGGTTTTTTGGATGCACGGGTTTTTAAACCTCAAAAAGAAAACGACTCTATATATAAATCGATTTTTATTCTCGGGAAACAGTACCGATATATATATATTCAATTCGATAGTTTGCCCTTGACAGAAAAAGTGCAAAAGCAATTGGGGATAAGCGCGGAAAATAAATTCCTAAAAGTTCCTATCGAAAAGGTGGAAGGCTTTTTGGATTTTATTAATAAGGAAGTTTCCAACCGGGGGAGGCCGTTCAGTTTTGTGCAGTTGCAAAATTTGCGCAAGGGGGAAAAGGCTTCCGTTTGGGCGGATCTGGAAATCAGTTCTTCCAAAAAAAGGTATATCGATAAAATTGTGATCAAAGGCTATGAAAAATTTCCACAGGGTTTTTTGAAGCATTTTGTCGGCATCAAAAAAGGGCAGGAATTCAACAAAAAGGTATTGGATAAAAAAGTGGAGCGTTTGGAGAATATCCGTTTTGCCTCTTCCTTGAGATCACCCGAAGTACAATTCACCAAAGATTCCACTGCGGTTTATCTGTATTTGGAAAAACGAAAAAGCAATTCTTTTGACGGGTTTTTGGGGTTTTCGAATGAGGAAGAAAACAGCCGGTTGAAGATTACCGGCCACGTGGATGTAGTTTTGTTAAACAATCTGAACTTTGGGGAATCCCTGCAATTGGAATACAAAAGTGATGGAAACGAACAAACCCGTTTTCGAGCCGATGTGGATTTGCCTTTTCTTTTTCAAACTCCTTTTGGGCTTCAGCTTGGCCTGAATATTTTTAAAAAAGATTCCACTTTTACCACGGTGGAACAACGAGCGCGGCTCAAATATCAATTCAATGAAAAATTCAACGCTTTTGTGGGCTATCGCCATTCGGAATCCAACAATCTTTTGGAGGAAAATGAGCAAATTGTGGGAAGCCTCATCGAAGATTTCACCGCACAATTTACCAGTTTGGGAGGACAATACCTGATTTATAATTCTTATGATGATTTATTTCCTGTGAAAACCAGCCTTAACCTTGAACTCGGTTATGGCAATCGGGAACGCTTCCGGGAAAAAACCACCCAATGGTGGATAGTTTCGGATCTCTCTCATATTTTTGAATTAAATAGAAGAAACGCCATTTTTGTACGCAACCTTTCGTCGGTTTTGACATCTGATAATTACCTGACCAACGAGTTATTTCGTTTTGGAGGAATAAATTCCCTGCGGGGTTTCGAGGAAAACAGTATTGCAGCCTCGCTTTTTTCGTCCACACAAACGGAATATCGTTTTTTGCTGGCCGGAAATTTATATGTTCACAGCATTATAGATTATGCTTATTTTGAAAATGATGCTTTTGGTTTCCGTGAAAACCTGTATGGAGTAGGATTTGGACTTGGATTACAAACAGGAGCAGGTCTTTTGAAGGTAAATTTTGCAAACGGAAAGGCTGATGGACAGGATTTTGAGTTTGTGAATACGAAAATCCATTTGAGCCTGACGACCACATTTTAGAAGAGGCTTTGCTGTTATAGGTTCATAATTATGGCAGAAAAAACATTTTTCCCCCCTGTTTTTTGCAGCTAAAATATATGTCGAACAAGTTTTTTTGAAAAATATTTTCAACGAAGTTTTCAACATATATTTTTTTTAAAGCACTTAATAAGTTAAATACGATTAAATGTATAATATTGAAAATCAAATTTTTACATTTCTATTTTTAAAGTATAACCGGGATTTTGAAGAGGGTAAATGGATGGTAAGTGATGATAATTTCAGAGGGATTGAAAAAAATTTAGTAGAAAAAACTTGTGCGGTTAACTTTAAATTTGGATTTTTGGCGTTGGCTAATTCAAATAAATTATAAAAATGAGAACAAAGTTTAGTGGATTTCTAACGCTTATCATGGCGTTTGCCGTGCAACTGACGTTTGCACAGGAAAAGACGATTACCGGCACGGTGTCCGACTCTGAGAGCGGATTGCCACTTGCCGGAGTAAACATCGTTATCGAGGGGACCACCACCGGTACCCAAACCGATTTTGACGGGAACTATAGCATTCAGGCAAGTCCCGGTCAAACTCTGGTGTTTACCTATTTAGGATATGCCGACCAAAGGGCAACCGTAGGAGAGGATACCCAGCTTGATGTTTCGATGAGAGCTGCCGTTTCCGAACTGGAAGGTGTCGTGGTAACGGCGTTCGGTATTGAAAGGCAAGAAGCAGCTTTGACCTATTCTACCGAAACCATTCAAAGCGATGAGCTTGTACAAACCGACCCGGTTAACCCCGTAACCGCTTTACAGGGTAAAGCTTCCGGTTTGAACATTCTTACAAAAAACAATGGGGTTAACCCGTCAACAACCATTGTGTTGAGGGGGTATAACGCGATTACTTCCAGTGACGCAGCCCTTATTGTAATTGACGGAGTGATTCAGGCTGAAACGGCCTTGAACGATTTGAACCCTAACGATATTGAAAGTTCCACCGTCCTCAAAGGACCTTCAGCAACTGCTTTGTACGGTTCTGACGGTTCCAATGGTGCCATTGTAATTACGACTAAAAAAGGGAGTAAAGACAGAGGATTGACCGTTAACGTTAATTCCAGTGTTACTTTTGAGCGAGTAAAATATTTCCCTAAATTACAAACCAAATATGGATCCGGATTGGATATTCATACTTACGTTCCTTACGAAAACACCCAATGGGGGCCACGTTTCGACGGCCAAGTGAGAAGAATCGGTCGCGTATTGCCCGATGGAAGTTTCCAAAGCGTTCCCTATGCTCCGGTTGAAGATAACCGAAAAGATTTCTTCCAAACCGGGGTAACTTTTTCAAATGGATTTAACATCAGCGGAGGAAATGAAAAAGCAACCTACTACTTCTCTGCCAGACGTTCCAATGTTTCGGGTATTGTTCCTAAAGATACATACGTTAAAGATAACTTCAGATTTAACGGAAGTTTGACCGAGGGAGATTTTAAAATTTCTACGAACGTTTCTTATTTTACCGATGAAGAAGATGTTCACGGTGCAACTGCAGGATATCAAGGTCGGGGTATTTATTGGAATATCTTGAACACTCCTTCCAACGTTCCTCTTACGCGTTACAAAAACTGGAGAACAGACAAATTTGCTACCAAGGAAACCTATTTCAATGAGTATTATCAGAACCCATACATGCTTATTGATGTTTCCCGAGACCTGACTGAAAGCTCTCGTTTGTTTGGAAGTGTGAGTTTGGAGTATGAGATTACAGATTGGCTTTCAGCACGCTATAACCTGAACGGAACTTTCTTTAAGCAACGCACTTTTATAACAGACGAAGCAATTACCTACAACCCGGAAATTGCCCCAACTCGAACGGGAGCAAATACACCGGCCAGTTTTTCGGAAAATATTACCTATAACGAACGCATCGTTTCTGACTTTTTCTTGAATTTTGACAGGGATTTTGGTGAAGACTTCAATGCCCGTTTGATCTTGGGTAACACCGTTAATACCTATAAAGCTCATTCGGTAGCTGTAGGCGGAAACAACCTTTTTGTTCCTGATTTGTACAGTACAAATGTAAGAACCGGTGAACTTGTTGGAGGAAACTCAAGAGCTTACAGAAATGAAGTTGGATACCTAGCCGATTTGACCGTTGGCTATAAAGACATGGCCTTTATAAACGGAGCATATCGTTATGATATTTCTTCAACACTTCCTTTGGACAACAATGGATATTCTTTTTATAGTGTTGGAGGTTCTTTGATTATGACCAAGATTGTTCCTGAAATTAAAGGAGATGTGCTTAACTATTTTAAACTGTCAGGAGCTTATGCAAAAACGGGTAATTCTCCAGATAATATTGGTTTTATCAATGAGGTATTCGTTTCTCCGGGAAGTTTTCCTTTTGGTTCTACTCCCGGTCTTCATATACCTACTATAGGTGCCAGTTCAGACTTTACGCCTGAAATGTTGACCAGCTATGAAGTAGGTATCCAAACTTCATGGTGGGATAATCGAATTACATTAAACGCCACCTATTTCCATGAAAACAACGAAGAGCAATTTCTTACCGTGTCCACCTCTACTGCTTCTGGTATGAGCGCCTTTAAATTGAATTCTCCTTCTGTAGAAAACAAAGGTTTTGAGATAGATTTGGGCGTGACTCCCGTGCGAACAGATAATTTGGAATGGAATGTCAAGTTTATGGTGAGCAAATATGATAATGAAGTAACTTCATTGGCTCAAGGAACAACTCGAACACAAGCAGGATATGCTTTTACTGATGGTTCTACCGGTATTTTTGCTGAAATCGGTAAGCCTTTACCGGCGCTTTTTGGCACCGCTTATGCACGTGACCCACAAGGCAGGGTAATCATTGACCCGATTACCGGAGACCCAACTGTAGAATCAAATCCAAAATATTTTGGAAGTGTTGCCCCGGATTTCATAACCAGTGCCAGCACCACACTTGACTTTCATAATTTTAGATTGAGTGCAGTTGCCGATTATCAAACCGGACACGTTTATTACAGCACTTTGGTAAATGCACTTGAATTTACCGGTTCTACCCAACACAGTGCTTCCACCAACAGGCAACCCTTTGTTTTCCCCAATTCTTCCTATTTGGATGCTAATGGGAATTATGTTGCCAACACCAATATCTTAACCTCTAGTGGTGGATTTGGTTTCTGGAACGGTCCTTCCTTTAATTCCGTTACTGAAAACTATGTAAGCGACGCAACTTTCCTTAAACTTAGGGAAGTGGCATTGGATTATACCTTGCCCAACAAGTTTTTGGAAAAGACTTTCCTGGAATCCGTTACCGTAGGAGTGGTAGCCCGAAACCTGGTGATGTTGCGTTCAGCTGAAAACGTTTACACCGACCCTGAGTTTACACCGAATGATGCTGAAGTTGGTGGATTCGGAACGCAAGATCAATTGCCTCCTACTGGACAGTATGGATTTAAAGTCAATCTTCAATTTTAATAAAAATGATGAACATGAGAACAATAAAAAAATTAGGAATTGCGGTTTTAGCCGTATTCGCAATGCAAGCGTGTAGCGATGATTTTTTCGACGT
>CAYPGZ010000002.1:0-17274 GCA_964410335.1 uncultured Flavobacteriaceae bacterium
TGCGATGCCACAAATGCCCATGCGGTAGAAAAAATATTTTCTCTAAAGCAACGTGAAGAAACCAAAGCGTTGATATGCCTGGTTTCTGATTTCAAAATGCTCCAAAATTATGTGGAAGACATTCCGGAAGTGGCCTACGATATTTTAAAATACGCCAATAAACCCACCACAATTATTTATGATAACCCCATCCGTGTGGCAGAAAATGTTGTTGCTGAGGACAATACCTTGGGAATTCGGGTGGTGAAAGATAAATTCTGCAAACAACTGATTCAAAAATTCAAAAAACCCATTGTTTCTACTTCCGCAAATATTAGCGGGGAAAAAGCTCCTCAATCCTTTGCTGATATTGTTCCCACAATTTCTGAAAAAGTCGATTATATCGTAAATTTGCCCCTTACCAACAAAAAACCTCGACCTTCTGCAATTATAAAACTCACCTCTGATGGAAAAGTAAGTATCATACGAAAATAAGCGTTTATCGACATGAATTTATACACAAATAGAGGTCGGGAAAACTAAAAATAAATTTGTGATTTCGAGACGAAAAATTCCATGCTCATGTCGGAAAAGTATTTAAAACATAAAATCTTCGATTTCATTTCTGAGGCAGCAGATAATCTCAATTTGGAAACCTTTGTCATTGGCGGATATGTAAGAGACTGCTTTTTAGGAAGAACTCAAAACTTTGCAACAGGCCTCATGCAAAGAAAAGATATCGACATCGTGGCCGTAGGCAGCGGAATTGAGCTTGCCCAAGAAGTGTCCAGATTATTGCCGCAAAATCCAAAAGTGCAAATCTTTAAAACCTACGGCACAGCCATGCTCCGAGCTCATTTGCCGGATAATGAAAACGAGGAAATGGAAATCGAATTTGTAGGCGCAAGGAAAGAATCTTATTCCAAAAACAGCCGGAAACCTGCCGTAGAACCGGGAAGTTTGGAAGACGATCAGAAACGTAGGGATTTTACAATCAACGCTTTAGCACTGCAACTGAACAAAGAGAATTTTGGGAAATTACTCGATCCTTTCGATGGACTGGAAGATTTAGAAAAAAAACTTTTACGCACTCCTCTTGATCCGGATATTACCTATTCTGATGACCCTCTGCGAATGATGCGCGCCATCAGATTCGCCACACAATTGGATTTCCAAATTGAAAACGAGTCTTTACTCGCAATTTCCCGGAATGCCGAACGCATAAAAATTATTTCCAAGGAACGTATTGTGGAGGAACTTCATAAAATCTTACTTTCCGAGAAACCTTCCCGGGGTTTCGCCCTCCTTCGCAAAACAGATTTGCTTTCTTATATTTTGCCCGAATTAACTGCCTTACAAGGCATTGATGAAGTTGAAGGTCAACGCCATAAAGATAATTTTTGGCACACCTTGGAAGTGGTGGACAATATCTCACGCAAAACGGACAACCTGTGGTTGCGATGGGCCGCTCTGCTGCACGATATTGGAAAAGCACCCACAAAAAAATTTAAGAAAAACACAGGTTGGACGTTTCATGGCCATGAATTTGTTGGAGCAAAGATGGTTTATAAGCTATTCAAACGGCTGCGAATGCCTCTGAACGATAAAATGAAATTTGTGCAAAAAATGGTGTTAATGAGCTCCCGGCCCATCGTGATTTCCGAAGACGAAGTTACCGATTCTGCCGTGCGACGCTTGATTTTTGATGCCGGGGAACATATCGATGATTTGATGACTCTCTGTGAAGCCGATATCACCACCAAAAATCCACGACGATTCAAGAAATATCATAGTAATTTCAAACGGGTTCGTAAGAAAATAAAACAAGTTGAAGAACGCGACCGTATTCGTAATTTCCAACCTCCGGTTTCGGGTGAAGAAATCATGAAGACCTTCAATCTGCAACCTTCGAGGGAAATTGGAGTCATCAAAAGTGCTATAAAAGAAGCAATTTTAGAAGGAGAAATCCCCAATGAATACGAAGCCGCACGAAATTTCATGCTCAAAAAAGGAGAACAACTTGGATTGAAAAAAGTTGACGGCTGAAATTCTTAAATTCTGATATATCATCGTATTATGTGTAGAGCATTTTCTTTTTTTATATTTTTTCTATACATCAGTATTTCCGCATTTTCCCAACAAACGGATAAGGTAGACTTTCTGCGTCTCCATGCCGATTTGGACCTCATTCCTGCCAATGAAAGCCTGTCGGGAAAAGTCGTGATCGAATTTAAAATTCTGAAAAATACAGACGTCGTTTTTTTGGATGCCAAAAACATGCAAGCTTCTTTGGCTCCGGATTCTAAAGTGGAAGCCACTCTTTCTATGGACGCCGATAAATTATGGATAAAACACAATTTTGTCGCGGGAAGAACTTATGAAATTTCCTTTTTATATACTGCCGAACCCAAACAAACTCTTTATTTTACCGGCTGGAACGATGCCGGAAGCAATCAGGTGTTCACCCAAGGACAAGGCAAAGAAACCTCTCATTGGCTGCCGAGTATTGATGATTTAAATGAAAAAATAGAATTTGATCTTAGTATTACCGCTCCTAAAAATTATCGGGTTATTGCCAATGGAAAACTTGTCGATTCAACTTCATTAACCGGAAAAACCCGCTGGGAATTTGACATGGAAAAGCCCATGAGCAGCTATCTGGTAGCATTAGCAATTGGAGATTTTCAATATAAAACAATCTATTCCCAAAGCGATATTCCCATAAAACTTTTCTATGAAGCCAAAGATTCTCTGAAAGTAGAAACCACTTATCGCCATTCCGATGAAATATTTGATTTCCTGGAAAAAGAAATCGGGGTCGATTTTCCTTGGAAAATTTATAAACAAGTCCCTGTTCGTGATTTTCTTTATGCCGGAATGGAAAATACTACGCTTACTATTTTTTCTGAAGCCTTTGTAATCGACTCCATCGCCTTTATCGACCGAAATTATGTGAACGTAAATGCCCATGAACTCGCACATCAGTGGTTTGGAAACTTGGTTACTGAAAAATCTTCTACGCATCACTGGCTCCAAGAAGGATTTGCCACCTACTATGCTTTGTTGGCCGAAAAAGAAATTTTTGGAGATGATTATTTTTATTTTAAACTCTATCAATCGGCAGAAAGCTTAAAAGCAAGAAGCGATAAAGGCAAGGGAGAAGCTGTTTTAAATCCAAAAGCAGGATCCTTGACATTTTATCAAAAAGGAGCTTGGGCTTTGCATATTTTAAGAGAAAAAATCGGAGCCGAAGCCTTTCGGGAAGCCGTGAAAAACTATTTGCAAAAGCATGCCTATCAAAATGTGGAAACCGCTGATTTCATCTCTGAAGCGGAAAAAACAAGCGGAATGAATTTATCCGGTTTTGTCGAAAATTGGTTAGAGCAACCCGTTTTTCGAGCAACCGAAGCTCTGAATTCCTTAAAAAAATCAGCGTTTATACAAGACTATTTAGCTTTGGCGGCACTTCGGGAAACCGCTTTTGATCAGAAAAAAGAAAAACTTTCCGCGGCCTTCAATTTTCCGTTTAATGAATATTTGGGGCAAGAAGCTGTATTACAATTACCGAATGAAAACATATCCGTGGATGCGGTTCAGCTTTACAAAAAAGCTTTTGAAACAAACCATGTGTTGATTCGTCAGGCAATTTCTACTTATCTCACCAATATCCCTTTGTCTTTAAAAAACGAATATGAATCACTCTTGACTGATGATTCTTATTTAACCCGGGAAAATGCCCTTAGGAATTTATGGATCAATTTCCCTGAAAACAGGAAAATATATTTGGAACAAACAAAAAATGTCGAAGGTTTTCCCGATAAAAACATAGAGTTACTCTGGCTTGCGCTCAATCTCATCACTACCGATTATCAGCCTGAAAACAAGGATGCCACGTATTCCAAATTATCCGGTTATGCGTCTCCGCAATACGCCTACCCCATCCGGCAAAATGCTTTTGGATATCTATATCAATTGAACGCTTTCAGCAAAAAAAATTATAAAGACTTATTGGAGGGCTGTATGCACCGGGTGTGGCGTTTTCGCAATTTTTGCCGCGAATTGCTGGATGAATTGATAAAGGATGAAAATCATTATCAGCGTTTAGAAAGCTTGGAGGATGATGAGCTTTCGGAAAAGGAAAAAAAGTTCCGCGACGAACGTCTAGGCTTGTAATCCCACTACTTTTGTTTGCCTAAAACAATCTTTTCACTTCATTTTTGATGTATGCCAATCCTGCTTCACTCGGAGCTTTTTTATCCAAAAGATCCGTCAAAATCACCTCTCGAAGCTTGTCGGGAGAGTTGACGCTATCGCTCATATTGCTTTTCCTAATCAAAGAAATCGTGGCATTTTTTGAAGCCTTGATGGCGTTCCAACACTCATCTGAAATATAGATTTGTTGCGCTAAATTATGCTCAAATTCTGTTTCAATATTCCTAATCAGGAGAGATTCATAGTTATGTTTATCGCCGTCAAGAGGTTTTACGCGCAGCAATAAACTTCCGGGAGTGATTCGTTCCAAAAAAAGAGCCATTCGTTCGTAGGCCTGTAATCTCAAGGGCAAGGCACTTTTTTGATTTTCTTTCCGGATGAGAAAACTCCGGCGTTTGTTTTCGTTTTCAACGTGTAAGTTAAAGGAATAATAAGCAACAACGCCCACGACCAAAGCAGGTAGTAAATAGAAAAAAAGTTGTAGAAAATCAAACTCTTCCATAGGTTGAATTAATTACGGTTTATTCAGGGGTGCAAGCTAATTCAAACTTTTTCAATTTCCATCCAACTTTTCATTCTTTTTCTTATCCGAAGCTTTATCAGACTCTTTTTCAGTTTTATCCTTTATTTCCTTTCTCGTTCTCTTTCCCGCTTGAGATTGAGATTCCTCTCCGGTTTTCACATCCTGTTGACGAGCCATCTCTTCTCCCTCGGTTTTTTCGGCATCCCGTTTTTTGCTTTCCGGAGAAGTTGCAGGCTTAGTGGCTTGGGTTTTCTCGGTTTCCACTTCCTTGGTCTCGGTTTTTGTTCCTCTGGCCGTGGTTTGTTCGTTACGGTAAACCGCTCCTAAATAATCCGAATTATAAAGTGTGTCAGTGGATTCAAAAGGTACCTTTTCCTTGTGATAGAAGAAAGTTTGTGCTAAAGTTTTGGTGAGGTTTTTATCGCTGGAATTGATATCCACATCATCCATCGTAAACTGACAGGGATGTTCATATCCGCAAGCATAAGTGATTTCCAACAATTCTTTTTTAAATTTGGTGAAATAATGATTCAGTCTTTCCGACTTATCTTTCACATTTAAACCAGCTTGCAACCATTTGCTTTGAGTAGCCACACCGGTGGGACAAGTATTTAAATGACATTGTTGTGCCTGAATGCAGCCCACACTCAACATGGCTTCACGGGCAACATTAATCAAATCCGCGCCCATCGCAAAGGCCATTATGGCTTTGGCAGGAAAACCGAGTTTTCCACTCGCTATAAATACAATACGATTGGTAATCCCCTCATTTAAAAACACCTGATAAAGTTCGCTAAAAGCATTGATGAACGGCATGCCCACGTGATCGGCAAAACTGGGTGGAGCAGCTCCCGTTCCTCCTTCTCCTCCATCCACGGTGATAAAATCAGGACCTTTTCCGGTTTTTTTCATGATTTTTGCCAGAAGTTGCCATTGTTTAGTTTGTCCGATTGCCGCTTTTACTCCCACGGGAAGCCCTGTTTTTTCGGCGATATCTTCCACAAAATCCACTAATTCTGACATTGAACTAAAAGCAGTGTGATACGGCGGTGATACCACATCATATTCTTGCGATACATGTCTGATTCGGGCAATTTCAGGAGTGATTTTTGATTTAGGCAAAACCCCGCCAATTCCGGGTTTCGCTCCTTGGGACATTTTGATCTCGATTGCTCTGATTTGAGGGTTTTCTTCCACCAATTTCACCAGTTTATCCATATCAAAAGCACCTTTTTCATCACGTACTCCGAAATATCCCGTTCCAAATTGGAAAATTAAATCCGCACCGTTTTTGTGATAAGGAGCTAATCCCCCTTCTCCGGTATTGTGATATGCCCACGATTTTTTGCAACCAATATTCATCGCTTCCACCGCTCGTGCAGAAAGTGAACCGAAACTCATCGCCGAAACATTGATGACAGAAGCAGGACGATAAGGTCGACGACGCTTATTGAAAGCCCCCATTACCTTTGCACAAGCCACAAAATACGGGTCGTCGCGATGAGGATGCTCGGACTTCATCTGAAATGGCAAAGCGGCATTATTTACAAAAATATAACTGTTTTGATGTATGTCCCGATCAGTACCAAAACCTTCGTAATTGTTCTGGTTTTTTGCAGAAGCATACACCCAGCCTCGTTCAATTCGGTTGAAAGGAAGTTCTTCTCGGTTGCTGGCTACAATATATTGCCGAAGTTCCGGCCCGAGTTTCTCCAGCATATATCGTAAATGCCCCACTACCGGAAAGTTGTGGATTACCGTATGGCTTTTCTGAAAAAAAACATCATAAATTGCCACCAATGCAATAAAAATCAAAATCCAACCCCACCAGGGGATACTTCCGAGAAAATCGAACACTTCATTCATAAAAAAAAATTCTTTCTGTTTGTTGAAAATTGTAATGGATATTATGCCCTTACTCCCAGGTGAAAATAACCATGAGTTTGGTTTGTGCCGTGGAATATAAACCCAAAGAAAAGCAGATGATTAAAAATAAAATTCTTTTCATTATGAGGGCTTTAATTTTCAAATTTATTTTTTGAATAGATAAAAGTAGCGAAAATCCCGGAAACCACATAGTCATTTATATTCTTTAGGTTTCTATTAATAAGTCTAACCCGGATATTACTTGCTGATTTTAAGAAAATAAATACCTCCACAATGACAGGAAGAGCCTTTCTTGGGAATTGAAATAAAGGGTTTTGCAATTCTTCTCATAAAAAAAATGGAAATTAGAAAAATAGACTTCCATAATTAATAAAGAATATTCTGTTTTCTCCCGCTTTTGCAGATGACTTTTTATTTGTGAAATCTGACAAAATCATAAGTATTTTCGCAGTAAAATATGTAAATTCACGCTTTGAAAAAAGATTGAAAATTGGAGAAGTATTTAGCCGAATTGAATGATGCCCAGCGCGCTCCCGTACTTCACGGTGAAGGACCGATGATTGTTATTGCCGGCGCCGGATCAGGCAAAACCCGCGTGTTGACTTACCGTATTGCAAACCTGATGCACAATGGTGTGGATCCTTTTAATATCCTAGCGCTCACCTTTACCAATAAAGCCGCGCGAGAAATGAAAGCTCGTATCGGCAATATTGTGGGTGAGAGCGAAGCAAAAAATTTATGGATGGGTACGTTTCACTCCATTTTTGCACGGATGCTCCGAGTAGAAGCCGATAAATTGGGTTACCCTTCAAACTTTACGATTTACGACACCCAAGATTCCCAACGCTTGATTTCCACCATCATCAAAGAAATGAAGCTGGACAAGGATATCTATAAAACCAAGCAAATCTACTCCCGGATTTCTTCCTATAAAAATAGTCTGATTACCGTAAAAGCTTACAACCAAAATTCGGAACTTCAAGAAGCAGATGCCGCTGCAAAGCGTCCGCGCTTAGGAGATATTTATAAAGAATATGTGGATAGATGCTTCAAAGCCGGAGCAATGGATTTTGATGATTTATTATTGAAAACCAATGAATTACTCACAAGATTTCCGGATGTATTGATGAAATATCAAAATCGTTTTCGTTATATTTTAGTGGACGAGTATCAAGATACAAATCATTCTCAATACCTCATCGTTCGGGCTTTGAGTGACCGTTTTCAAAACATTTGTGTAGTAGGAGACGACGCCCAAAGTATCTATGCTTTTCGAGGGGCTAATATCAATAATATCCTGAATTTTCAGCGGGATTATCAAGATGTAAAATCCTACCGACTGGAACAAAATTATCGTTCTACCAAGAATATTGTTAATGCGGCAAACTCAGTTATCGATAAAAACCAGTCCAAACTCGATAAAGTAGTGTGGACCGCCAATGAAGAAGGGCCTAAAATTATCGTAAATCGTCTGCTCACCGATGGTGAAGAAGGACGGTTTGTAGCCAGATCTGTTTTTGAAAATAAAATGGAAAAGCAACTTAAAAACAGCGATTTTGCTGTTTTATATCGAACCAATGCCCAAAGTCGTGCCATTGAAGATGCCCTTCGCAAAAAAGATATTGCTTATCGAATTTACGGAGGACTTTCGTTCTACCAACGCAAAGAAATTAAGGATATACTCTCCTATCTGCGGTTGATTGTAAATCCAAAGGATGAAGAAGCTTTGAAACGCGTCATCAATTATCCTACACGCGGTATTGGAGAGACCACAATTACCCGGTTGAACCTTGCAGCAAACCATTACAAACGCTCGATTTTTGAAGTTATGGAGAATATTTCAAAAATCGATTTGAAAATCAATTCCGGAACAAGAGCCAAATTGACAAATTTTGTGGAAATGATTCAAAGTTTCCGGCTCTTAAATGAAAATGAAGATGCCTTTACCGTTGCGGAAACCGTTGCAAAAAAAACCGGCTTGCTCCAAGAACTTAAGAAAGACGGTACCCCGGAAGGAGTGGCTCGAATTGAAAATATTGAAGAGCTCCTGAACGCAATCAAAGATTTTGTGAAAGGTCAGGAAGAGTTGGCCGATGCTACAGGTTCACTTACCGAATTTTTGGAAGATGTTGCGCTTGCCACTGATTTTGATAAAGAAGAGGAAGGAGACGACGACCGCGTGGCTTTGATGACCATCCATCTGGCAAAAGGTCTCGAATTCCCTTATGTCTATATAGTGGGGTTGGAAGAAGATTTGTTCCCCTCTGCGATGAGCATGAGTACCCGCAGCGAACTCGAGGAAGAACGCCGTTTATTTTATGTTGCTCTCACCCGTGCAGAAAAACAGGCTTATTTAACCTATACTTTATCGCGATATCGTTGGGGAAAACTTATCGATGCAGAACCGAGCCGTTTTATTGAAGAGATTGACGACAAATATCTCGAATATATGATCCCGCAAGAAGATTATCGTTATCAACCTGTGTTGGATAAAGATATTTTCGATGACACTACCCCCACTAGAAAAAGCTCGTCAAGCCGGGGTTTCAGGCAAAAATCAAAAGGAAAACCGGTTTCGGAAACCCCTCCCAGCTATCGTCCTACCGAGGCTCAACTGAAAAAATTGCGCAGGTTGCGTCCGTCCAATGAAAACGGTTCCCCGGACATAACAAAAGCAAAACCCATCAAACTGGAAAAAGACCAAATCGTGGAACACATGCGTTTTGGAAAAGGAATTGTTGTCAGTATTGAAGGAGCGGGTCAGGATAAAAAAGCAGAAATCGATTTTGAAAACGGCGGAGTGAAAAAACTCCTGTTGCGTTTTGCAAAACTCAAAGTAGTGGAATAAAAAAACAGTATTTTAGTTTATAAAATCGTCTAACTCAAACCCATTTTCCCATGGCAGAACTCCTAAAAATCTATGAAAAGAATCCTTCACAAAAGGAAATTAAAAAAGTTGTAAATGTCCTGAAAAAAGGTGGCTTGGTGATTTATCCCACTGACACGGTGTATGGTTTAGGCTGTGATATCACCAATACTTCCGCCATGGAAAAAATTGCCAAATTGCGGGGCGTGAAACTGGAAAAAGCCAATTTTTCCTTTATCTGTAAGGATTTGAGTAACCTTTCAGACTACGTAAAACAAATCGATACGGCCACTTTTAAAATTCTTAAACGAAATCTTCCCGGTCCCTACACATTCATCCTTCCCAGTGGCAGCAATTTGCCGAACGTTTTTAAAAAGAAAAAAACGGTGGGTATTCGTGTTCCGGACAACAACATTTGCCAAGCCATTGTGGAGGAACTGGGAAACCCGATTATTTCCACTTCCATCCACGATGAGGATGAAGTTATCGAGTACACCACTGATCCCGAACTCATTTTGGAAAAATGGGGCAATAAAGTGGATATTGTTATCGATGGTGGATATGGGGGAAATGTGGCTTCCACGGTTATCGACCTGACAACCCCCGAGCCCGAAATCATCCGGGAAGGAAAAGGGGAACCGGAAGTTTAGGGAATATTCAAATATTTATGGGTCTGCAACGACACCCGCCATTTCGGATTTTTCATGACATAATCCACGATAAGAGGCATGGTTTTTTGCCGGACACTCCATTCGGGTTGAAGATATAAAAGACAATTTTTACCAACTTTTGCCGCTTGTTCTTCCGCAAACTTTAAGTCGTGTTTATTATACACAATTACCTTCAACTCGTCGGCAAGCGGATAGATTTCCGGTTGAGGCAAAGCATTTTTTTTCGGAGAGAGACAAATCCAGTTCCACTCTCCGGTCAGGGGATAAGCTCCGGAAGTTTCGATATGGATTCGGGCATTTTCTTTTTTTAGTTGCCGGGTAAGTTCATTCATATTCCACGTCAGAGGCTCTCCTCCCGTCACCACAACCGTTTTGCTGTGCTTCAAGGCTTCTTCAACAATTTTTTCGGTTTCGGTCGGCGGGTGTTTTTCGGCATCCCAACTTTCCTTAACATCACACCAATGACATCCCACATCACAACCTCCAACCCGGATAAAATAAGCTGCCGTTCCCTTGTGATAACCTTCTCCTTGAATAGTATAAAAAGCCTCCATCAAGGGTAGGACTTTTCCCGATTTCAATAATTTTTCTGTTTCTTTCAACATGCTGCAAAGATACGGATTCATAAACCTATAGCCGATTGGTTTAAAATCTTTACCTTTGATTTGAATTTTATTTTCCATGAAAAAAATAGTTTTAGTCGGAACTGCTTGTCTCGCGCTGCTTTTTGCTTGTAAAAAAGAAAGAAGCAACGACAAATTTTTGATTTCCGATGACCGAGTGGGCTTTCTCACCAAGGATTCTCAAGTACGAGAACTGGATTCTGTTTTTCGTGAAGATTCGATTGTCATAAAAAAATCACGTGAGCTTTTTGCCGGCGAAAATCAAATCACGGTTTATAGTAAAGAGGGTCACCCCCTATTGATGCTCGCACCGGTGCAAAGTTTTGATTCCACCAGTACAATCGGAAATATCCGCATCATCGATACTCGTTTCAAAACCGAATCAGGTCTCGGGGTAAGCAGCACTTTCAAAGATATTTTAAGTAATTATGATATTTCCCGAATTGAAAACACCTTAGATGCGGCAGTGATTTTTATTGATAAAATCAATGCGTATGTTACTATTGACAAAAAAAATCTCTCCAAAAAATTTCAGAATAACACTAGCATGAACATTGAAATTTCGGACATCCCCGAAACTGCTCCAATCAAATATTTTTGGATAGGTTGGGAATAAATAAACAAACTCTTTTTGATGAAAAAACGGCACAAGTTTCTCCCCAAACTTATGGGTCTAAAATTAAATTCTCTTTTTTTCATCAATCCACAGAGTGCCTTAGAACAAGCTTTTGTCTTGTTTTGCACCCCACGAAGGGGAAAACCAAAAGAGCATCAAATTCCTTTTTTGAATTCTGCCAAAACCAAAAAAATCAAAATTGATGGAATTTTTGTTAAGCTTTATCATTGGCATGGCACCGGAAAAAAAGTTTTGCTCCTCCATGGTTGGGAGAGCAATACTTATCGTTGGAAAGATCTGATTGAAAGACTACAAGTAGAGAATTATGACATCACAGCCATAGATGCTCCTGCCCACGGGAATTCGGGAGGAAAATTATTCAATGCGCCCCTCTATGCAAAATTTGTGGAAGCAACCATCCAACAAAATAGGATCGAAATTCTCATCGGTCATAGCGTAGGTGCAATGACGGCGGTTTTTCAACAACATAGGACTCCGGCAGAAAATGTTTCAAAAATGATTTTATTGGGACCTCCTTCAGAATTGAGCAGAATAATGGAAGATTTTCAATCGATAATGGGTTTTCATCAAAAATTCATGAGAGGATTAGAAAATCTATTTTTCGAGAAATTCGGATTTACTTTCACGGGATTCTCCACAGCAGGTTTTGCAAAAAGCCTTTCCATGAAAGGGCTGATAATCCATGATAAATTTGATAAAATCGTTCCGTTATCCGCTTCAACATCCATTGCAAAAAACTGGAAAAATTCCCGATTAATCATTACTGAAGGCATGGGACATTCCTTAAATAATGCTTATATTTTGGATGAAATAATCGATTTTTTAAAAGCAGTATGACTCGAATCAATAAATTTCTTAGTGAAATCGGCTATTGTTCGCGAAGGGAAGCCGATAAACTTATCGCACAAGGCCGTGTGACCATCAATGGAAAAATTCCTGAAATGGGTACAAAAGTGAGTGATGACGATGAAATACGCGTGGATGGAAAAAAAGTGAATACGAAAAAAAGCAAACCGGTTTATCTGGCTTTCAATAAACCCGTGGGCGTAGTCTGCACCACAAATTCACGAGTAGAAAAAAACAACATCATCGATTATATTGGATTTCCTGAACGGATATTTCCGGTAGGAAGACTGGACAAAGCCAGTGAGGGTTTGATTTTATTGACCAATGACGGCGAAATTGCCAATAAGATTTCCCGCTCCAGAAATGACCATGAAAAAGAATATATCGTAACTGTGGACAGGGTGCTTACGCCCGATTTTATTTCCCGAATGAGCAATGGTATTCCGATTTTAGATACCATTACCAAAAAATGTAAGGTTGAAAAACTGGATCAACACATTTTCCGAATTATTTTGACACAAGGGCTAAATCGTCAAATCAGAAGAATGTGTGAGTATTTGGGCTACAAAGTTACCGCGCTAAAACGCATTCGAGTGATGAATATTAAACTGGATATACCTGTGGGAAAATATCGTGAGCTGACCTCCGCCGAGTTGAAAGAATTGAAAACCATGCTTTAAAGGTTTTTCTTAGGATACTTACTTTTTAACCTATTTTTTTTTAGGACTGATAAAAATTATAACTTTTTTAAGTTTGTGTCTTTTTTTTATTGGTACTTTTAGGCACGGTAAATTTGAAGTAGTTTCTAGATAAGACATGATTTGAATTTTTTTAGCATTTAAAAAAAGTTTAAATCACCCTTAAAAAACTTAAACCTTAAAAATCCATGCAGAGACTCCAACCCGAATTGATAAGACAACTTTTTATGTTGTTGCTTATCCTTTTTTTGGGCATACTTATTTTTATAGAAATGAGCCCATATCTCGGTGGAGTTTTGGGAGCAATCACGCTCTATGTTCTTTTTCATAAATGGATGGAAATGTTGGTGAAAAAAGGATGGCATCCGGATTTGGCAGCAATCACACTCATCATAGGTTCTTTTATCGGAATACTTATGCCCATTACAGGCATTGTGTTGTTGCTGGGCTCAAAGGTGGAAAAAGCGGTTAAAAATACCGGAAAATTTGTTGAAATCATCAAAGATCAAATTCAAAACATCGAGTATGATTACGGATATAATCTAAGTTCGCAAATACAAACCTCTGAAGTCACTTCTTGGATTTCAACGCAATTGCAAAATCTTGCCGGAGGCACCTTTGATGTGGTTATCGCCATCGGTATTATGTATATTTTGCTTTACTATATGCTGATTAGCCGGCAAGCCATGCAAAAGACATTTCAGGATTATATTCCCATGCGTCATGAAAACATACAACTCATTGGGAAAGAAAGTTGGGATATGGTTCGGGCAAACGCAATTGGAATTCCTTTTGTCGCCATTTGCCAAGGCTTGATTGCATTAATCGGCTATCTTATTCTCGGCGTTCCCAATCCCATGTTTTGGTTTGTCATTACCACCATCGGTTCCATGATTCCTTTTGTGGGCGCCTTGTTGGGAACCGTTCCTTTGACGATATTACTCTTGGCTCAAGGACATACCTGGCAAGGAATTGGAGTTGGGCTTTATGGATTAATTATTGTAGGATCAATGGACAATCTTGTGCGCTTGTATGTGTTACGAAGAATTGCCGATGTGCACCCGTTAATTACTTTAATCGGAGTTATCATAGGGGTGCCACTTTTTGGTTTTATAGGATTAATATTTGGTCCGCTATTGATTTCTCTGTTTATGGTAATTGTAAAAATATACAGGTCCGAATATGGCGGAATACACCATAAATCCGCAAGGGTAAAGCCTACCCCTGAAACATTAGAAAAACCAAAAACTAAAGTTATAAAGAAAAAAACACCTCCAAAAAAGAAAACATGATGTTCAACAGACGAAAAGATATCGACGAGGAATTTGTGGCAAAAAATGCCCGAAAAACCAGTGAAAAAGATGTGGACCACCTCGTAAAAAATGAAGAAAAAGTAGAAGGAAAAATCACCAACTCGGGAGTATTGGAAAAATATTCCGAAATGGGAAAATTAATGCTGGATATGTTGAAGGATTATAAGAACGGAGTTTATCAAAAAGTGCCGTGGTTTACCATCGCTTCCATTGTTTTTGCACTCATTTATGTCCTGAACCCTTTTGACATCGTTCCGGATTTTATTCCGGGTCTGGGATATATCGATGATTTAAGTGTTTTTACTATTGCTCTGCGTTTTGTTCAATCTGATTTACACAGCTATCTGGATTGGCGATTGGAGAATACATAATTTTCTAAATCGGTTGGGGCTGAACCCCGGTTTTTTCTCTACCAATCAAATTGATAAATCACTCCTCCAAAAACTTGAATTCCCAACACAGGATAGTTTTTCCAGCGTTCATAATTATTCCCCAAAAGGTTGTTCCCTCTTACAAAAGCAGAAAATCTGTCGTTGATTTTATAGGCTAGGTTTAAATTCGCGTCGAAATAAGCATCCAAATTAACCACACTCAGCGTTTCCACGGGAGGAAGATCACTAAATACTAAATTCCTCTCCATTCTTTCTCCCACAAAATATAAATCTGCACCGGCCGCCCATTTTTCGGTAATTTGATAATTTCCATTCAACGAAATTTTATATTCCGGTAAATTCCATGCTTCTTCTTGGGTATCAATATCATAACTAAAATAATCTGCATAAAATCGCACTTGCAGTTTCTCGTTTATGTCGGTTGTCAATTCTCCGTGA
Organism: uncultured Flavobacteriaceae bacterium; assembly: GCA_964410335.1. Taxonomy (GTDB): domain Bacteria; phylum Bacteroidota; class Bacteroidia; order Flavobacteriales; family Flavobacteriaceae; genus DASSWG01. The sequence continues at coordinate 15,086 of CAYPGZ010000002.1, forward strand.
AAAGCTAAGGTGGTCAAATCGTCGTAAATAATCCCAAAGGAATTTTGATGCTGATAATCCTCCCCGGTGGTATTCACAAAACCATACGGGTAACTGGCAAATAGCGCCTTGTTGTCATCATGTCGATAATCTGCACGAAAATTATAGCTTAGGTTTTCAGTGAATTTCCCTTTTGCTCCCACAAAAAAATCATACACATTACTGGTGGGGGTAATGAAGAGGTTCGGAGAAACAAATGGATTTTCTTGCACAAAATTGTGATAAGTATTTTGTTTCAACCCACCATCTGCTCCCAGATATGGAATAAAATAGCCATCAGCCATTTGATAACTGGCTTTTACTTTCGGAAAAATAAAGAAATCACTGTGGTCATTTTCTGCATCGATGGCAAAGAATACTTCTGCCCCTAAATCCACACTAAAATTTCCGGAACGTATCTCCAAACTGGGATGAGCGCCCAAATTCAGATTGGCATACTTCAATTCTTCCGCTGAAAAATAGTGTTTATCAAAACTGCCGTTCAAATAATCGACAATCAAATCCAGAGATACATCCACATTCCCGATGGGTACACCGAATTCGGGTCTTAACTGCAGATGGTTTTCTCCACTTCCGTAAGCATCGCCAAATCGTCTGTATGACAGCTCAGCACGTTCAAAAAGACCCTCGTAGTATTGAATATTTCCACCCACAGCCACTCCATAATAGGTTTGTTGTGGGTCGATATTATTTACTACCACATCACTAAAATAACCCGGAACACCGTACCAATTCACGAGTTTGTGCATGGCTTCAAAATCAATTCCCCAATTAAAATATCTTCTTTCTGCAGAAAAATTTAAATCGAGTTCCGTATCATAAAATTTATCATCCAGCCTTACTTCGTCAATATTCCCTTGAGTGGAATAATGTTGAAAACCTATTCCCAATGATTTCGAATTTTCCATTTGAAGGCTTCCGTAAAACTCGGCCAGAATACTGGTGTGCGTCCCAAAACCCAACAAGGCATAGTTATCATAGAGATAGGGCAAGGGCTCGGATTCCACACTTGCTGCCCTTCCTTTTTCCGGTTCGAAAGTCGAAGCCACCGGCACTTCAATTATGCTGTAATCCGGTTTTCTCTTTGCGGTTGTTAAGGAGTCATCAATAATCGGATTTTGCCGCGGCTTAAAAGCATCGCTCACCGAAGGAGAATACGGTTTGATAATAATCATTTTCTCGGTTTTGAGTGTGTCTTGAGCACTTAGGCTCCAGATGGCCATCACACTAATCAGGAAGAAAGCAAATGATTTTTTCATGAAATTTATAGTCGTTTTTTCTTAGTTTTTGATATCGAGAACCTATTCATCAACCTCCACCGATGAATTGGTCTCCGCTTCAATCTTTTTGATGCGCTCCAATTCGATTTTTGCTTCGGAAACTACATCGGGATAATTCGGGAAATTCTCAACCAGGGTTTCTAAAATGTAAGTGGCTTGATAGGCATCACCCAAATCATAAAAATTCTTCGCCATCAACAGCAACCCCCTCGCTCCCCATTCTTGATAACTTGAAAAATCTTTTGCCAGTTGCTGGACAGCTTTGTTGGATTCTTCCAACTTTTCTGCTTTTCGTTTGAAATAAGCATCATAATACAGGGCTTCTGCGCCCAACGATCCCGTTGCGATTTTTTGTACTTCTGCATAAGCTTTCTGCGCTTTTCCTTCATCTCCGGTCTGAATTGCAGAGCGAGCAATAAACACATGAGCATCACTCTTCACATTTTTTTCAATATCGTTTTCCTCTAAAACTTTTTCTGCATAGACCACAGTTTGGGCATAATCTCCTTGATGGTAATAGGATTTCATCAGATTTTGGCGAGCAAAAGAGATGTTTTGAGGAAATTCAGCTTCATTTTCCAGCCGTTTTAAAAGAGGAATTGCTTTTGCATAATCGGCATTTTTTAAATAAATCTCGGACAAACGTGACAAGGCTCTTTCGGAATAAACCCCACGCGGTTGGGAAACCACATATTCATAATGCGGAAGGCTTTTTTGCAATTCTCCATTTTTAAATTGGAGTTGCGCTAAATAAAAATGACTTTCCAAAGCATGTAGCCCATTGGGGAATTCTTTCAGGTACTTCTCAAAAGCTTTCACTGCCCCCGCGTCATTATTTTCAATAAACATTTTCTCAGCAGCTTCATAGGT
>CAYPGZ010000002.1:17374-20127 GCA_964410335.1 uncultured Flavobacteriaceae bacterium
TAGGCATTCATCCCTGCAGAATTATTTTCCAAGGAAACATAGGTGTTTCCCAATTCATACCAAGCATCATCCCGGTAAATGGATTTATCGAATTTCTTCAAAAACGCATTCAGGTCTTCTATTTTTCGGTCGTTTTTACCCACAAAACCATAGCTGATTGCTTTCTGGAAATAAGCATAATCACTTTCTATTCCATCCATGGCAATGGCTTTATTGTAGGCTTCCATGGCGGGCCAATAATCACTACTTGCAAAATAACTATCGCCCAAACGCAAATAAGCATCGTTTTCTTGTGATTTTTCCTGTACTGTTTGGGCGGTATATTTTTTAAATTGTTCGATGGCCGAAGAATAGTCTTTTAGTTTGAAATAAGCATACCCCATATTATAATGTAGGTTTTGCATTTCGGGAAGATCTTTTGCGGCATTCATTTTCTCGAATTTTTTATAGAAACTCAAGGCTGAGCTATAGCTGTCGAGATTAAAACTACTTTCGGCTCTCCAAAAGGTAGCTTTTGCCGTGAACACCGGATCTGCAGAATCGCCCACTACCTGCAAGGATTTATCGAAATTTTCTATGGCTTTTTGATATTCCCCTTGGTTGTAGGAATCAATTCCGTATAAAAAAGTCACTTTTTGATAGGCTTTTCGGGCTTCGGGACGGTAGTTTTCCTCCAAAAGGCTTATCGCTGCCACATAGTTTTTTGAAGAAATATAGGAATCGATTAGCAAATCCTGGATTTCTTCTTTTGCTAGTGAATGTGGATATTTATTCAGAAAATTTGTGAGAATTTGGGGCACACTTTCATAGCTGTTTCCAATTTCATAGCTCAATTTTGCATAATTCAAAGCTGCATTTTCATTGATTCGAGGATCATAAGGCATTTCAGAAGCATTTTTAAAAGCGTTCAATGCCTGTTGTTTCTGATTCATTTTCAGATAAGATTGCGCCAAATGATAATATGCATTTTGGGCAATATCATTTTTCCCTCCGATGATTTTATTGAATTCATCGATTGCCTTTTGATATTCTCCTTGTTTAAAATAAGCATATCCCAATTGATAATAATCGGTATTGCTCCATTTTCCGCGTTCTCCGCGATATTCTTTTAAATAAGGAATCGCTTCTTGATACTGTTCAAGATTAAAATAACTTTCTCCGATGATCTTGTTGAGCTGTGAACGTTCACGAATATTGGAATTAGACAATTGCTGTTTTGCTTCGGCAATGGCTTTTTCAAAATTTCCTTGTTTGAAATTCATATCCGCTTGGAAATAAGAAAGGTTTTTTCCGCTTTGTCCTTGGGCTTCTACTTCCTCAAAAATTTCTTGGGCTTCTTCATAGTTCTCCCCTTCATAAGCCATAAAACCTATATAATACTTCGCCTGTTCTCCGTATTCAGCTGATTTTTCCACTTTCTTAAAATAGGATTTTGCCCGTTCGGGCTCCCCGGTTTTAAAAAGTGTATATCCATAATTGAAATTATAGGTTTCCTGTTCTGCGGTGGTAAGCAAATAGGGATTTGATTTAGGATACCATTCCGCAGCAGTACGGTAGTTGCCGCTATTGAAATAAAAATTTGCCGCTTCCAAATAAGCCGAATTTCGTTTACTGCTCGCAGGATAGTTTTGCACAAATTCCTCCATGAGCTCTCCGGCATTGGGTTGCCCCATTTTTACCCCCGAAACAGCAATATAATAAGCAGATTCAGCTCTCACAGATTCGTTTTCCGAATGTTGTAAGATTTCTCGAAACAATGATTGCGCCGGACGAAATTGTTGATGATTGTATAAATCCAATGCTTGATTGAAAGTAGCCAAATCATGAGTGCGAACGGCGGTTTCCTGAGCAAAAACAAAGCTCGAAAAAAGCAGGAAAACAAAGAAAAAAGGAATTCGAATCATCGGGATGGTTTTTGGCAAATTTACATCATGAAAAAGTTTATACGGAATATACTTTTGACCTATTTATCAAATACTTTTCTACAGTTCAAAAGCAATATGATTTAGAACGTCCGGCAAAGTTGATTAGTATTAATAGATGGAGATTGGTTTATTTGGATTAAAGAATCACCCTTTCCCGATTTCCCACTTTTTTTTGAAAAAGAAATTTACCCCCTCTGCTGCAATCTCAAATTTATTTTTATCTTTAACAAACCTCTTTCATCATATTGCTTTCAAAGGAATTTGTAATTTTAAAGCCGAAAAAAAAATCGATAGTTCTATGGCCGAAACCATTTTGGCGCTGCGCAATGCTGCCATATACCAACGCGAAAACCTTATCCTCTCCGAAGTAAATGTGGAGGTGAACAAAGGTGAGTTTGTTTATCTTATCGGAAAAACCGGTACAGGAAAAAGTAGTTTTATGAAAACCCTCTACGGGGATATTCCTCTAAAAGAAGGCGAAGGCAGTATTGTGGATTACGATTTGCGAAAGCTTAAAGAAAAACAAATTCCTTATCTCCGACGGAAACTGGGAGTGGTGTTTCAGGATTTTAAATTGCTGAACGAACGCACAGTGAAAGACAATTTGCTTTTTGTTTTAAAAGCCACCGGTTGGAAGGACAAAAAAGCAATGGAAGGTAAAATCGACCAAGTACTGGACAAAGTTGGCATGAAGACCAAAAGTTTCAAATATCCTTATCAACTTTCCGGTGGGGAACAACAACGCGTCGCCATTGCTCGGGCTTTATTGAATGATCCGCAACTTATCCTTGCCGATGAACCCACGGGAAACCTCGATCCGCAAACCTC
>CAYPGZ010000002.1:20227-34821 GCA_964410335.1 uncultured Flavobacteriaceae bacterium
AATCAACGAGGCACTTCCACAGATTTCACAATCATCTCAATCACATTTTCAGCGGTCATGCCTTCCATTTCTTTTTCGGGGGTTAGGATAATCCTATGGCGCAACACGGGAGCAAACGATTTTTTCACGTCTTCAGGAATCACAAAATCCCGCCCGTTAATTGCGGCAAAAGCTTTTGCCGCATTCATAATTGCCAACGAAGCACGTGGAGAACCGCCCAAAAATAAATGAGGATGGCTACGGGTTTTGACCACTATTTCAGCAATATAGTTTAAAATCTTTTCTTCAATCAGGATTTGATGACTTTGTTCTTTAAATTTTTTTAATGCCGCCGAAGAAAGCACCGGTTTAATTTCATCCAACGCCTTTTTATCTTTGCGTTGATGATGGGTTTTCAGGATCATAAATTCATCTTCCAAAGACGGATACCCCACATTTATTTTAAATAAAAACCGGTCCAGTTGAGCTTCGGGCAAAGGATAAGTACCTTCTTGTTCAATGGGGTTTTGTGTGGCCAACACCATAAAAGGAGGTTCCATATTATATTGATGTCCGTCTATGGTTATTTGTCGTTCTTCCATCACCTCAAAAAGCGCAGCTTGTGTTTTTGCCGGAGCCCGATTTATTTCATCGATTAATATAATATTAGAAAAAATCGGTCCGGATTTGAATTCAAATTCGGATTTTCCTGAATTGAGTACTGAAGTTCCCAATACATCACTCGGCATTAAATCCGGTGTAAATTGAATACGACTAAATCCGGTTTTGATGACTTTTGCAAATAGTTTTGCGGTCATGGTTTTGGCAATGCCCGGAACTCCTTCAATAAGGACATGTCCGTCTGCCAAAAGTGCCACCAACAACAACTCAATGAAATCTTCCTGTCCTACGATTACTTGCGAAAGCTGGGATTTTAAATCTTCAACCGCTTTTTTTAATTCCGTCAACGGAATGCGATTTTCAAATTGCAAGTTGTCTGTGTTTTCTTCCGGGTTTGGATTTTGTTCTTCCATTTTTTCTATTCTAAAATAGGGTTTATCCACTATATGAAAGCATCAATTTTTTTACTCAATGCTTTCAATTGAGGTTTATCTATTGATTTTTGCTCTTGAATTTGTGCAATATACTGAAATAATTCACGGGTTTCCGAGCTGGTTTTTCCTGCTTTTTGTGCCAAAATTTCAATAAATGTATTATCGATTTTTTGGGTGTCAACACGCAAATGTACCCGTAAATGTTCCAAAAAGAGAGCGATTTTCTTTTCGGCAATGGCTTTGTGGTTTTTTTGTTCGAGATACATTCCCGCAACGGTATCGGTGAATTCGCGTGACTTATTGGTTAAGGGTTCGACGATGGGAATACTTTTTTGTTTACGTTTGGCGGCAACACATACAAAAAGCAAGACGCCAATCACCATCAGATAATAAGCCCATTTTAAATAACGGTTTGACAAAAAAATCGAGAGAGGAGAAGCAATAATCGGTCGACCGGATTTGTATCGCTCATCCCAGTAAACCGGTTTTTCAAAATCTATATAAGCCATTGCCTTCTCGGCATATTCGGCATTGTTTTCCAGAAGCATAAAATAATTTCCGAAAGCTTCAGGCGCCAAATGCAATAAAAATGTTCCTTCACCTATGGGGATTTTTATATAATTTACTTTGGGGTCTTCCATCGTATTACAATTCTCACATAAATCGGCTACCCCCAAAACCACATGTCGTGAAGTATCAATTTCAGAAAAATACATCAACGAAATATTTTCCTTGAAATGATAAGCAGAATCGGCTTTAAGCTGTGGGTTGACGAAATTAAATAAAGGCTTGGTTTCCGGGCTTTTGACGAGGTAGGCCTTTTTTTTCTTTAAACCCAACGTGTCCAAAAGTTTATCTCCAAAATATTTTGCAGATAAGAAAACCGTATTACCTTTTTCTGCCCATTGGAGCAAACGTTTCAGCTCGGCTTCTCCAAATCCAAGTTGTTGATTAAAAAAAAGGTATGTTCCGGAAACTGTAGAATCAGACAAAAATTCGAAAGGCGACTGGCGTGTTTTGCGCATTTGTTCCGGAAATTTTTCTTTCAGGCTTTCATAAAAAACATAACCTCCCAAGGGTTTTTTTTCTAAATGCGAAAAACTCGGCGACCAATCCACGGGTTGGGGTTGATTAGCTTCCAAAAAAACCACCACCCCAAAAATAAAAACAAATAAACCCAATATTATTTTATATCGCCTCTGCATTTACGCCGATTTTTTCTTTTGTAAATTTTCCAAAATCTGCTCAAATTCCTTTTTGATTTTGTTGAATTGAGCTTCATCAACCTGAAAATCACCATACCAGATAAAATCATAAAGTCTGGTGATATGCCTGAAATTTTCTCTCAAAAAAACATCTTTGATTTCGGACAAATATTCTGTATTGGTTTTTTGAAATTGATATTCAATAATATTTTGTTCTCGGAGATTTTTCAATATCAACAAATAATAATAACGAACAGCCAGACGATAATTTTTGTTGGCAAGAGCTTTCTCTATCAATTTCGAAATATCTTGTTTTTGGATGATTTCTTCTTCCAGCGACAAATTTACATTGGGTTTTGCGGGTTCTTTTAAAATCGAGCCTCCGGGATCTATTTTTATAAATAACCAAATAGCAAAAAAAACAAGTGCGATGAGGATAATATAAGGTAAGATATTGATTATAAAAGCCAAGACACTGTCCGCACTTATATCACCAAAAAGAAAATTCCAAAGGTCGCTCCATAAATTGGAAATCCAATTTTTGAAACTCTCCCACCAAGACTGTGATTGAGCATTTTGGGTGTAATCAAATTTGGGATCTGCTTTGAGTTTTTGGATTTTATTTTGGTTGAAATCAACCGGAGAAACTTTGCTTTCATCATAGCGGATTTCCTTTTTAAGAGAAAGAGAATCCTGAAATGCACCTCCCCAAAGAAGAACAGGCATACTCAGGAAAAAAATAAAAAACAAGGAAAATAATCCGCGCATATTATCAAGGGTATTGAATCGGAAAAATTGTTAGTGTTTTCCCAAATTATCGATTTCCTCGAAAGTTCCCGTGTGGTATTTCTTTTCGTTCAGGTTAAAATATATAAAGCCCAGTGAAATCACAATAATGCTGAAGAGGATGTATTGCAACAAAGTAAATAATAAATTTAACGATATAACAATCCAATTCATCACTCCGTCTGAATCGACAATTCCGTCGGGATTTTCCACGAATACTTTACTCAAGATATAAATCGTGAGCGGAAGTTGTAGCACGAAATTGATTATATAAAATAGAATTCCAATAATCAGAATGGTAGCAAAAGTAATCCACCAGTTGTTCTTGATAAGTTGAAAACATTCCGAAAAAGAATCCATCACTTCTTTGTTTTGAAAAATAATGACCGAGGTGATCAGAGAAAGAGGCACCATCAAATATATTCCCGGGATAATACACAGGAGGATCCCAAAAAAGGTGAGGATGCCGACGAGTATATTTCCGCCCCAAAGTTTCCAAAACTTGCTTCGAACCTCCCACTCTACTGCCTCTTCCATAATTTTTCCTTCATTTTCAGCATAAGATTTCATGGCTCCCAAAACGGTACCGTGTAACAAAGCGTAATAGACAGAAATTGCAATAATCATGATGATTACTGCCAAAAACCCTGTAAAATCAAGGTTATTCATCGAATTTATATTTATATAGCTCGAAAAAAAATCTCCATTCCAACTCCAAAAATAATAACCAAACGAAACCAGAACGAAGAATAATGCCGGCCAGGTGATTTTTAGGATGAGTTTCAGTAGTACTTTATAATTGTGCCGCAAAAACAAAAAGGTGTCGGAAATGATTTCTCCCAGCTCGCGTTCTTTTTTAAGTTCGATATAATTTGCTTTCATTTTCTTATCGGTTAGTTATTAATTAATTTTTAGCTTCTTTCTTGTGAAGATAAATAGGATAAAAGACATAGTAAAATAAAATCAAAGCGAGAGAGCTTGAGATAATAAAAATCGCTAACCAATCCGGCATTTCGGTATGTCGTGTCACAAAACCTTCCAAAAACCCGGCAATGATAAAAAAAGGCACGGTACTGATTATAATTTTCAAACCCGCTTTTGCCGAACGTGTGAAAGATTGAAGACGTGTATAGGTTTTGGGAAACAAAATCCCATTTCCCATGACCAATCCCGCACATCCAGCCACGATAATGACTGAAATTTCGATAGTGCCGTGAATCCAAATTGTTCGCGCCGATTCCCAAAATAAATCCTGATCATAAAAAAAATACTGAAAAGAACCCAACATAATTGCGTTTTGCATCAATATGTACAAAGTTCCTACACCCAATAAAACTCCGAATACAAATGCTAAAAAGGCCACGCGCACATTGTTGAGCGTAATGCCCAAAAACATGTTCATTTCGTTTGTTTGTTTATAAACCGCCATGGGATCTTCGTTTTGGATATTCTCCAAAGTCATGTTCACATAAGCATCTCCCATTATCGCCCGCACAAATTCACTTTCATTTGCAGCTGAAAATGCCCCGACAATTATAAATAAGGAAAAAACCAAAAAAGCAATCAGGAGTTGTTTTTGATGGGAATAAAATTCCCGTGGAAACTCACGCACAAAAAATTGAAGAATTTTGTTTCGGGATTCTTTTTTGGATTTATATATTTTCTGATGTGCCCGCGAAGAAAGTTCGTTTAAATAATGAAGCGTGTTGCTGCCGGGATAAAAAGTACGGGCATAACTCAAATGATCGGTCAACTCGAGATAAAGCATAGAAAGCTCATCGGGAGAAACCCTGACGTTATTTTGGAGAAGATTTTCAAATCTTAACCATTTATCTTTATTTTGCCGAACAAAAGCTGCTTCGCGCATATGGGGTTTTTAAAATCCGAACGGAATGGTCGAGGGTTTTTACTTATTATGAAAACTATCAGCACAATTTTGGGGCCTTTCACACAGAAAAAGAGTCCTTATCCCTAGAACAAAAATAAGCTTTTATGTTTGTTTCACCGATAAGTTTTTTCTGTTAGGAAAATGAATCCCATATTGATAAAACAAAAATTAACCTCCACTAAATGTAACAGGTTTTAAGTTTCAAAGAAAAGGATAAATGAAGGATTTTCAAATTGAATCAGCACAGAATGTAAGTATAACCCACGAAGTGGCCGGAATTTCTGACCGTCTTTTAGCCTGGCTGATCGATTTTTTTATTCTTGTGGGATATTCCATCCTCGCATCAATCGGCATGGCCGCTTTGAACTTACCACCTTCCTTGGATTGGGTGTATGCTTTGGTTTTGGGTCTTCCTTATTTAATGTATCATTTACTCATGGAAACCTTTGCCTATGGACAATCATTGGGAAAAATGGCATTAAAAATCAGAGTAGTGAAAATGGATGGTAGTAGAGCTCGTTTTTCGGATTATTTATTGCGTTGGCTATTGCGAATAATCGATATCGCGATTACTTACGGCGGGGCGGCAGTGGTCACAATCCTACTGAACGGAAAAGGACAACGCTTGGGAGATATTGCGGCTAAAACAACCGTAATTACTGAAAAAAGAAGACATTCCTACCGCGATACTATTTATGTGGATTTGCCGGAAAACTACCAACCAAAATATCCACAAGTCACTATTCTTTCCGATGCGGAAATCCAAGTAATAAAAAAAATATACCGACGTGCAAAAGTTTCATACAACCACCGTATTATCTTAGCTCTTTCGCAGAAAACCGCAAGGCTAATGGGAGTGGAACCCGAAGAACGCCCGATGAATTTTTTGGAAATTGTGATTGCGGATTATAATTATTACGCGCAACAATAATTTGGTAAATGCAAATCGTATGGCGGTAGTTTATTGGAAAATCTTTTTCTTTCTCAATTCGAAATTCTGTCCCAAATATACTTTTCGAACGATTTCATCTTCAGCAAGTTCCTCAGGAATTCCTTGTTTTAAGATACTTCCTTCGAACATGAGATACGTGCGGTCGGTAATGGCCAGGGTTTCCTGAACATTGTGATCGGTAATCAAAATTCCTATATTTTTATCTTTCAGTTGAGCAACAATACGTTGGATATCCTCAACTGCCACCGGATCTACGCCGGCAAAAGGTTCATCGAGAAGAATAAATTTAGGATCCGTAGCCAGCGCCCGGGCAATTTCCGTCCTTCTTCTCTCCCCTCCTGATAACAAATCACCACGGTTTTTTCGGATATGCCCCAGACCGAATTCTTCAATCAATTCATCTGTTTTCCGAAGACGATCTTTTTTGGAAAGCTTAGTTAGCTCCAACACACTCAATATATTATCCTCCACACTTAGTTTTCGGAACACCGACGCTTCTTGAGCTAAATAACCAATTCCCTTTTGTGCCCGTTTATACATGGGATACTTCGTAATATCGATTTTATCCAAAAATATTTTTCCGGAATTGGGTTTCACCAAGCCGACGATCATATAAAAAGAAGTGGTTTTTCCCGCGCCATTTGGTCCGAGCAAACCGATGATTTCCCCACGGTTCACTTCAAAGGAAACGTTTTTCACCACCTCTCGCCCTTTATAGGATTTCACCAAATGATCTGCTCTTAATTTCATGGGTTTTTATTTGAATCTTTTTTAACAGCTACAGCCGAAGTATCTTCTTCTTTTCTTTCGGTAAATTTTGCAATATAAATACTCAATTCATACAATAAAAATAAAGGAATCGTAACAATAATCAAGCTCACTACATCCGGAGGAGTGATGATTGCTGATAACACCATGATAATCACCAAAGAAATTTTGCGGTATTTTCTTAATCCGTTGGAAGTTACTAAGCCCACACGCACCAATATAAAAATCAGAATAGGCAGTTCAAAAATCAATCCACTGGCAATCACCGTGGAACGCACCAAGCTGATATAACTGCTCAAATCGAATTGATTTTTAACGATTTCGCTCACTTGATAGTTTCCCAAAAAGTTCAGCGATAGCGGACACACCACATAGTATCCAAACAGTACTCCGATGAAAAATAAAATTGAGGCAGAAAAAATAAAGCCTTTGGAAGACTGCTTTTCTTTGGGATTTAGTCCCGGAGCAATGAATTTCCAAAATTGCCACAAAACATAAGGAAAAGCAATGATGAATCCCGCCAAAATTGAAGTCCACACATGCGCATTAAATTGTCCTCCCATCGTGCGGCTTTGAATTTCGTACGGGGTTTCCGTAAAACACACACTCTCATCCATACCCAAATATTTTGCAGCTTTGCACAAATATTCATAGGTAGGAAAATCAGGTTTGGAAGGGCCGAACAACAAAACATCAAAAACAATATCCTTGGCCAAAAAAGCAACAAATGCACAAATCACTACCGCAAGCGTTGCCCGAATAAGATGCCATCTCAAATCTTCGAGATGATCCAAAAAAGACATTTCGCTTGGGTTTTTCAGCTTTTTAGCCATTTAGTATTTCTTATTTTGAGATAATTTCAGGTTAACTCACTATATAATTCCTTCCTTAATCAAATCATGCAGATGTACCACTCCTTTGTATTCTCCATCCTTTACCGATAAAAGTTGGGAAATATCGTGAGCTTCCATGATTTCTTTGGCTTCTATGGCCATGGCATCATCATCAATTGTTTTGGGAGAGAGAGACATTATGTCCCGCGCTTTCAATTTTGAAAAATTTTCTGTTTTGGAAAGCATACGCCTCAAATCACCGTCGGTAATAATCCCGACAATTTTTTTATGAGATTCATTTTCATCAATGACGGCCGTGGCTCCCAACATATTTTCGGAAATCTCGATAATGACATCTTTTATACCGGTGTCAGGAGAAACACTGGGCTTCATATTCCCGGAAGTAATATCGCTGACCCGCAGATATAGTTTTTTTCCCAAAGCACCTCCCGGATGATATTTGGCAAAATCCTTGGACGAAAAACCACGCAAATCCAACAAACATATTGCAAGCGCATCTCCAATTACCATTTGTGCGGTGGTGCTGGTAGTTGGAGCCAGGTTATTGGGACAAGCTTCGTTTTCCACATGAGCATTAAGCACAAAATCTGCCTGGCGACCCAAAGCAGAGTCTTTGTTTCCGGTGATAGCAATCAAGGTATTGTGAAAAGCCTTGATCAGCGGTATCAGCACTTTTATTTCAGGGGTATTCCCACTTTTTGAAATACAAATCACCACATCATCCTGCTGAATGATGCCTAAATCGCCGTGGATAGCATCAGCAGCATGCATGAATATCGATGGCGTGCCGGTTGAATTCATCGTGGCCGCAATTTTGGTGGCAATAATGGCACTTTTTCCGATACCGGTAATAATCACCCGGCCTTTTGAGTTGTATATATGTTCCACCGCACGGGCAAATTCCCCGTCCAGAAGTGTCTCCAAATTGGCCACCGCACTTGCCTCATTCAAGATAGTTTTCCGGGCGGAAGCGAGGATTTTATCGTGGGACATTAAATTATAATTAGGAATTTGTTATTTTTAAAGTTTTTTGTACTTTTAAGTACTGCAAATGTAACCAAAAATGCGACAGTAAAATATGGATATGACCGAAACGGACTTGCATGCGGACCTTAAGAAATATTTTGGTTTTAGCCAGTTCAAAGGCCTACAGGAAGAGGTGATAAAGAGTATCCTTGCCGGACAAAACACCTTTGTGGTAATGCCGACAGGGGGCGGAAAATCGCTATGCTATCAACTTCCGGCCCTCATGAAAGAAGGTACGGCAATTGTCGTATCTCCCTTGATTGCGTTAATGAAAAACCAAGTGGATGTGCTGCGTGGCCTTTCCGACGAACAAGGAATTGCCCATGTGCTTAATTCTTCCTTGAATAAAGCACAAGTGCGTCAAGTGAAAGAAGATATTTCCAACGGCATTACTAAACTTTTGTATGTTGCGCCGGAATCCCTTACAAAAGAGGAATATATCGATTTCTTGAAAGGGCAGACCATTTCTTTTATGGCTATTGATGAAGCCCATTGCATCAGCGAGTGGGGACATGATTTCAGACCCGAATACCGCAATTTGCGAAATATTATTTCAAAAATAGGCGATAATGTCCCAATTATTGGACTTACCGCAACGGCAACGCCAAAAGTTCAGGAAGATATTTTAAAAAATCTGGGGATTCCCAACGCAAAAACCTTTAAAGCTTCTTTCAACAGACCCAATTTATATTATGAAATCCGTCCCAAAACGGCAAATGTCGATTCGGATATCATTCGGTTTGTGAAGCAAAACACCGGAAAAAGCGGTATTATTTACTGCCTAAGCCGAAAAAAAGTAGAAGAACTCGCCCAAATCCTTCAGGTTAACGGGATTTCTGCGGTTCCTTATCACGCCGGACTTGATGCCAAAACACGGGCAAAGCACCAAGATATGTTTCTCATGCAGGAAGTGGATGTGGTAGTGGCCACGATTGCTTTTGGAATGGGAATAGACAAACCTGATGTACGGTATGTAATTCATCACGACATGCCCAAAAGTATTGAGAGTTACTACCAAGAAACAGGGCGCGCAGGTCGAGATGGCGGCGAAGGACATTGTTTGGCTTTTTATACCTATAAAGATATCGAGAAGCTGGAAAAGTTCATGAGCGGAAAACCCGTCGCCGAACAGGAAATCGGGCATGCTCTTTTGCAGGAAGTTATCGCTTACGCGGAAACATCTATCTCCAGAAGAAAATTTATTCTCCATTATTTTGGAGAAGAATTCGATCCCGAAACCGGAGAGGGAGGCGATATGGACGACAATGTGCGCAACCCAAAAACCAAAATAGAGGCTCAAAAAGAAGTAAAACTCTTGTTGGAAACCATTAAATCTACCCGACAATTATATAAATCAAAAAATGTGGTCAACACATTAATCGGCAAGACCAATGCCGTAATCAAATCCCATAAAACCGAAGAACTTCCTGTTTTTGGAAAAGGACACTATAAAGATTCGGCATTTTGGATGGCTTTGCTTCGGCAGGTTTTAGTAGCCGGATTGTTGAGAAAAGACATCGAAAGTTATGGAGTTATTAAAATGACCAAAAAAGGAGAGGATTTCCTAAAATCACCGGAATCCTTTATGATGACCGAAGACCACGTTTATGAAAGTAACACAGACGACAAAATCATCACCGGCCAAAAAGGCGGAGGAGGAACAGACCAGCAATTGATGAAGATGCTGATCGACCTTCGCAAAAAAGTGGCCAAACAAAAAGATGTTCCTCCATTCGTGGTTTTTCAGGAACCTTCATTGGAAGATATGGCATTAAAATATCCGATGACCATGCAAGAACTTTCCAATATTCATGGAGTGGGAGAAGGAAAAGCTAAAAAATTCGGAAAAGAGTTCCTCGAACTTATTTCTAATTACGTTGAAGAAAATGATATCATCCGTCCTGATGATCTGGTGGTAAAATCCACGGGAGCCAACAGTGCTTTGAAACTATACATTATTCAAAATGTAGATCGCAAGCTGGCTCTCGATACAATTGCCAGCGGAAAAGGAATGGAAATGGATGAGTTTATCCGAGAGATGGAAGCTATTGTTTATAGCGGAACAAAACTCAATATTTCCTATTGGATTGATGAATTGCTCGATGAAGACCAACAAGAAGAAATCCATGAATATTTCTTAGAGGCCGAAACCGATAAAATTGATGACGCTATGAATGAATTTGAAGGAGAATATGAAGAAGAGGAATTGCGCTTATATCGAATTAAATTTATCAGTGAGGTAGCTAATTAATCGTCAATTTCAGTTTAAGGCTTGCCATAAAACGGAAACGGGATGCCACGCCACGCGTTGTGTCCCGTCTTTTATTTGATGACGGCAACTCGTCCCGTTGGCAACCAGTATTGTTTCTTCCGGGGTTTTTCTTATCGCCGGAAACAGCGTTTGATTTCCAATTTTCATACTAACTTCGTAATGCTCCTCTTCATATCCGAAACTTCCCGCCATTCCACAACATCCTGAAGGAATAATCCGTACCGAATAGTTCTGCGGAAGATTCAACATATCATAAGTCGGCATAATTCCCGAAAGAGCTTTTTGATGACAATGCCCATGGAGTTTGATATTCCTTGATTGTTGAGTAAATTGTGATGAAGAGATATTCCCTTTTTGAATTTCTTTTTGAATAAATTCCTCAATCATCAAACAATTTTTTGCCAGACTTACAGCCGTTTCCCGATTTTCTGCCAAGCGCAAATATTCGTCTCGAAAGCTTAAAATTGAAGAAGGTTCAATACCTATTAATGGACTTTCTTCTGAAATCAATTCATCAAAAATTGAAATATTTTCACGGGCAAGTTTTTGGGCTTGTTTCAAAAAACCTTTTGAAATATACGCTCTTCCACTTTCTTTATGTTTTACGAATTTTACTTCATAATTGAGTTTTATCAAAAGTTTTATCGCATCCAAACCGATTTCGGGCTCAAGGTAATTGGTAAATTCATCCACAAAAAGATATACACTTTTAATTGGATTTTTCGGTTGCAAAACTATACCGTTTCTGTTGATTTGCCTTAGTAAACTATTTCGTGTTATTTTCGGCAAACTACGTTCCGGTGCGAGATGTAAAAACTTTTTTATTTCTTTGGAAAACCATTCTTTTTCCATAAAATAATTTGAAAAAGGAATCGCTGAAATTAGTCCGTTGAGTGTATTATTGTAGGCAAAAAGTTTGGCTCTCAGAGAGCTGCCATTTTCTTTTTGATATTGATATTCAAATTCTGCTTTCAGAGTAGCAGCATCTACATTGGAAGGACATTCACTGTGGCAAGCCTTACAAGAAATACACAAATCAAAAACTTCTTTTAATTCCTGATGATCAAATCGGTTTGGTTTTTCGCTTTGTGTCAGGAATTCCCGTAAAGCATTGGCACGAGCCCGGGTAGTATCTTTTTCGTTTCGGGTGGCTCTATAGCTTGGACACATGGTTCCCCCCGAAGCCACACTTTTTCTGCAATCTCCGCTGCCATTGCATTGTTCGGCATGGCGTAAAATCCCCATGGTATCCGAAAAATCCATAAGTGTTTTGATTTCCGGTTCTTTCCTGTCCGGTTTGTATCTCAAGAAATTTTCCATCGGTGGAGCTTGGACAATCTTTCCCGGATTGAAAATATTTAAAGGATCAAAAGCCTGTTTGATTTTTTTCAAAATCCGAAGATTTTCCGAGCCGATCATCACCTCAATAAACTCAGCGCGTACACGGCCGTCACCATGTTCTCCGCTCAGAGAACCTCGGTATTTTTTTACCAATTCGGCAACTTCTGAGGTTATTTGTTTAAAAAGTTTGACATCACTTGATTTTTTCAAGTTAAGAATAGGCCGCAAATGAAGTTCTCCTGCTCCGGCATGAGCATAATAAACTGCCGGCTGTTGATGTTTATCCATCAATTTGGTGAAATCAGTGATATAGTTTGCCAAATCCTGCAAGGTTACGGCTGTGTCTTCAATGCAGGCCACGGTTTTTTTATCTCCCACCATATTGCCTAAAAGTCCAAGTCCTGCCTTTCGAAGGTCTAAAACCAGTTCTATCTCCGGACCGGAAATAAGCGCATTGGAATAACTCTCCGTGTTTTCTTCGAGCGTTTTCAGTAGTTTATTTAATTGATCTTGCAATTTTTCTTCATCCTCGTGACAAATTTCCAACATCAAAATTGCTTTTGGATCTCCCTGAATAAAAAAACGATTTTTAACATATTTAAGGTTGTTTTTGGTACAATCCAAAATCGTCTTGTCCATCATCTCACAGGTATATAAATCATGTTGCATCACCGGCTCCACCGCATTTAGGCAAGTGGAAATATCAGAAAAATGCGCAGCCACCATCACCCTGTTTTCCGGCGGCAATGGATCCAATTTTAATTTAATTTGGGTGATAAAAGCCAGCGTTCCCTCGCTTCCGCATAGGAGCTCACACATATTGAACTTCTTATCGGATGAAGAAAAAATTTGGGAATCAATCAGCTTATCAATGGCATATCCCGTATTCCGACGATGGATTTCCGGTTTCGGAAAGTTTTGAATTATCGTTTTTTGGGCTTCCTTAGAGGAAAGTTGTTGAAATATTGTCCGGTAAATATTTCCTTCCAGCGTTTTCAAATTCATTTTTTTTCGAAATTCTTCAACGCCAATTTCCTTAAACACCACTTGACTGCCGTCGGAAAGTATAGCCTGCAACTCAATTACCTTATCGCGGGTCACTCCATATTTTATTGAAGTAGTCCCACTGGAATTATTTCCCACCATGCCCCCAATCATTGCTCGGTTTGAGGTAGAAGTATTTGGTCCAAGGAATAAATTTGTGGATTTTATTTGTCGGTTTAAATCATCCCTGATGACTCCGGGCTGCACCACAATGGTTTGTTCGGCTTGATTAAAATCCAGAATTTCGGTGAAATATTTTGAAATATCCACGACAATACCTTTCCCGACACACTGTCCTGCAAGAGATGTTCCCGCCGCACGAGGAATCACTCCGATTTTATTTTGCGTACAAAAATGAATAATCCTTTTAAGATCCTTTATATTTTTAGGGTAAGCCACACCTATTGGCAACTCTCGATAAACAGAGGCATCAGTGGCATAGATTGCTTTCGAAAGTGAATCTGTGTGCAATTCACCCTCAAGCTCATTTTGTAGGTTCCGGAGAGATGACTTCAAAGTTTTTGTTTAAAATTACGTATTTTTGTCAAATCTTTCCACGTAGAATGTGGGAAAAACCTTGAGAGAAACCGCTAAAACAAAAATTTGCGGTTTTCCCGCAAAGATTTTACGGTTTAAGCCACCTTCTCCCCCTTGTTCATCATCGTATCTTTGTACCTGTAAAAGGTTCTTTATATTAATTGACACAGGAATTGGCTTACCCAGCCATTCCAATCATGCATGATTAATCCGGGGGCATCCCCCAACCCCTGGTTTTTTCAGTGATTTTCGAAAAGTGCCGAGGTCATTCCCCCAAGGCGTTGGCACTTTTCATTATTAGTGCCGGGGATTTCCCCCATCCCCGGTTTTTATAAGTTCCATTAATTATTTGAAATAGCCCTGCCCTCTTTAATGGGGCTTGACCTAAAATAAAACCATAACTCTAAAAAAATTTCAATCATGCGCACTTTAAAAACTATACTCGGAATTGCTTTGTTTGTAGGTTTAGCCTATTCATGTGAACCGGAAGAACTTCCTAGTGATCTCTCCACAGCTGATCAAGTAACAGCCGGGGATACCGGAGACCATGATGATGAAATCACTAGCAGAAAAGAGGATTAATTCCCCAAACATACTTCTTTTTTTAACCCCTTACTTTAAATAGTAGGGGGTTTCTTTTTTATTAATAGATTTGTATGGGTAAATTTCAAAAGATTGAAGACTTTCTCATACAATTTTTTTATTCTCTTTTTCTTATTCTTGGGATGTCGAGCTCCCGAAGAAGAAGATTTTTTGGAAAATGAGATATTAATTTCTCTGAATGAAGCGAGAAAACAGGAAATGGAGGATAAAAAAAAGACGCTCGAACAAATCCAAAAAAAGCTTCAAAGTTTTCAGGACGACAGTCTGAAAAAAGAAATCTATCT
>CAYPGZ010000002.1:34921-41550 GCA_964410335.1 uncultured Flavobacteriaceae bacterium
AATATGGCCATTGTGCAAAAAAATATTAAAGATTATACCGGAAGTGAGGTAACCACTTTCCAAGCTATTTCTGTTTTCGAACCACTTAATAAATACAAATATCTTTATAGAGCTTATAACAATCTCGGATTTATTTACGAGGAATTAGAAGAATACGAAAAATCTTTTCTTTATTATAAGACCGCAGAAGAGTTTATTGATAAAGCGGATATGGAATATTTATATCCCTCTTTATGGAACAATATTGGTTTAATGCTTAAGAATAGTGGACGATTTGAAAGAGCTGCCTTTTATTTTGATCAAGCTCTAAACTATATTCCTGACCTTCAAAACTCCAATGAAGAGCTTTATGCTATGATTTTAGACAATCAAGCCCATAATCAATTAAAGCAAGGAGATACGATTTCTGTATTACCGCGATTCAATATTGCATTGGCTATTCGTGAAAAGGAAAAAATTCGGACGGGGATAATAGTCAGCAACCTACATTTGGCCGAATATTATCTTTTTAAAGAAGATAGCCTTTCGGCTTTTCAACATGCCTTAACCGCAAAAGAGCTGGCAGGAAAATCGCAAGATTATCGTGATTTGCTCAAATCTTTAATGGTGCTATCCAAAATTGATCAAAAAAATGCCTTGGAATACACACAACAATACATTCAAATAAACGATAATCTACAAAAAAAAGAACGAGAAACACGAAATAAATTTGCCCGAATTCGTTATGAAACTGCCGGATATATTGCCAAATCAGAAAAACTAAGCGATAGAATAAAATTGATTGCAGCTATTTCTGCCGGAACACTCTCCACTTTGGGCTTGCTGTTTGTACTTTTCCGACAACGATCCCGTAATAAAGAGCTGAAATTAGTACAACAAAAGCAAATGGCCGACCGTGAGGTTTATGATATGGTCATGAATCTCCAACAAAAATTTGAAGAGGGACGAGAAAAAGAAAAAAATCGTATCGCTCGCGAACTTCACGACGGAATACTTTCAAAACTTTTTGGAGTTAGGATAAATCTTGATATCTTGAATCAAAAAGAAGACGAAAACACAAAAGAAAAAAGATTTTCGTATATTGAGGAAATCAAAGATATCGCGTTGGAAATTCGCACGCTTTCGCACGAACTTAGTGGCACCCCCCCTATTGCAGTAAATTATGAATCGGTGTTGGAAGAGCATATTGCACAACAAAATCACAGCAAGACCGAGTTTGAATTGGATATCGGACCTAAAGTGGATTTTAATACTATCGAAGCGGATGTAAAAATAAATCTTTTCAGGGTTATTCAGGAATGTATTCAAAATATCCACAAACATGCCGAAGCCACTAAAGCAAAAATAAGTTTGAAACAGACGAAAAAACATTTAGAAGTCGTTATAGAGGATAATGGAAAAGGATTTGATCCCAAGAAAACAAATACCGGTATCGGTATGAAAAACATTCGGGAACGCGCCAAAGAGATGGGAGCTAAATTGACAATTGATTCCGGTGGTGCAGGAAGCAAAACAAAAATAACTTTACTGATTCCAATATTATGAAAGAAAAAAAAGAAGTAAATATCCTCATGGTAGATGATCACAAGATTACTACAGAAGGTTATGAACTTATATTGGAAAATACCGAAAACGAAAATTTTTCTTTTGCGTGTGATTCCGCACAAAGTTGCGATTCAGCTTGGGAAAAAATCCTCGCTCGAAGATATGACTTGATTCTTTTGGATTTGGGTTTTCCCATTAACCCCAAAAGTAAATTTCCATCGGGGGAAGAACTCGGACAAAAAATCAAAGAAGAATATCCCGAAACCAAAATTATCATCATTACCGACACCAGCGATAGTTTTCGCCTGAGTAATATACTTTCTAAAATCAATCCCGAAGGTTTTCTTTTGAAAGGAGAGACCAACAGTCGTGAAATAGCCCGTTGTGTGGAAACAGTA
The DNA here is from genome assembly GCA_964410335.1 of uncultured Flavobacteriaceae bacterium. Classification (GTDB taxonomy): domain Bacteria; phylum Bacteroidota; class Bacteroidia; order Flavobacteriales; family Flavobacteriaceae; genus DASSWG01. The sequence goes on from CAYPGZ010000002.1 coordinate 36,865, forward strand.
CTTGATGACAATACATATTACAGTCCGAAAGTGTCCAAATTGGTGCGTTCTCATTTTACAAATACTCACAATTTAGACGAGTATGATCGAAAAATTCTTCACCTATTGTCTTTAGGAACAAAAACAAAAGATCTTCCTAAATATGTGCCGCTTTCCCTCCGTGCGATTGAGTTAAAAAAAAGAAACTTAAAGGATATATTTGATGCTGAAGACAATGAAGACTTACTGAGAAATGCCCGAGAAGCCGGCTATTTATAAAAAATATATTTATTTCCACATTTCACAATCTTTTATATCCAACGCTATTGTTGGCTTTTTTTTATTACTTTTATACTTTTGCCGCCTAAATTTTTCTCCTTCGGAATATTTCAAATATGGCGATAAACAAATCATCCGAAAAACGCATACCGCTTTCTGTATCTCTGAGTTCTACTTTGGATCCGGAAAATGTTGTATCAAAATCTACAATCGATAAAAACAGGATTTTATACCTGTCGATAATGGCGGTAATAATTGCTGTTTTTGTAAGTTTTATTGCCAAACTCCTCATTGCGCTCATCAACCTTATCACCAACATCGCTTTTTATGGTGAGTTTTCCATTCATGAAACCAGCCCCGCCAACAATACTTTGGGATTGTTTGTGATTGCCATTCCCATAATTGGTGGGCTTATCGTGGGATTGATGGCACTGTATGGTTCGAAGGCAATTCGAGGTCACGGGATTCCGGAGGCAATGGAGCAAATTCTTACCAACAAAAGTAAAATTCATCCGGCGATTACTTATTTAAAACCAATTTCTTCAGCAATTTCGATAGGTACCGGTGGTCCTTTCGGCGCGGAAGGTCCCATTATTGCAACAGGTGGAGCGTTGGGTTCAACCCTGGGGCAAATTCTGAAAATATCTTCCAATGAACGAAAAATTCTATTGGCCGCGGGAGCCACTGCCGGTATGGCTGCAATTTTTGGAACACCCATCGCCGCCATCTTTCTTGCAATCGAACTTTTGCTTTTCGAATTTTCTCCACGCTCCATAATTCCGGTGGCTTTGGCTTGTATTACCGGAGCTGCGGGACATCATTTTATGTTTGGTGTCGAACCATTTTTTGAAATGGATTTTATCCAAATCCCGAGTAACTATGCCTTGGCTCTTTACAGCTTGATGGGGATTATTGTGGGCATTTTGGCCGTAGGGGTGAGCAAGTCCGTTTATTGGATTGAAGACATGTTCGAAAAACTTCCTTTGCATTTTATGTGGTGGCCGGCAATCGGAGGAATTGCAGTGGGAGTTATTGGTTTTGTTGCTCCGAGGACCTTGGGTGTTGGCTATGAAAATATATCAAATTTGCTGGCGAATTCGCTGCCTATTCAAGTGATTATATCCTTGTGCTTACTAAAATTCCTCTCTTGGGCCATTGCTTTGGGAAGCGGAACAGCCGGCGGAACTTTAGCTCCCTTGTTGATGTTTGGTGGCGCCGCGGGAAGTTTGATCGGGATATTTTTTGCAAACTTCTTTCCCGAAGCAGGTATTTCTGTTTCCTTGGCCGCCTTATTGGGCATGTCTGCTATGTTTGCCGGAGCTTCACGTGCCGTGTTAACCTCCATTGTCTTTGCTGTGGAAACCACCGGACAAGCAAATGCGCTCTTGCCTTTGCTCGCAGCTTGTTTGGGCTCCTACCTCATTTCTTTCTTCTTTATGAAACACACCATCATGACCGAAAAAATTGAACGAAGGGGAGTTCGTGTTCCTGATTCCTATGAATCGGATGCTTTATCCAAAATGACTGTAGAAGAAGTTGTGCAACCTCAAGGTTTTGTTCTGGGAGAAGAAACTACTATCGCCGAGGCACGAGAGTGGTTAGGAAAAAATGAAGAATATAAAAGCAATTACTTTGTAATTTCTGATGAATCAGGAAAATATAAAGGAATTTTAAGCTCTTCGAATTTATTTGGAGGTCATCATCCTGACGATCAACCTATTGGGAGTTTGGTGAAAAGGAAAAACATATCAGTTTCTAAAAACGACACTTTACGCACGGCCGTAAAACGTATGGCTTTAGAAAATGTGGATGTCCTTCCGATTGTAGAAATAGATGATGGCGATGAAAAAATCATCGGGGTGCTTTCCTATTCGGACATGATCAAAGCCTATCGTCATGAATTGGATGAAAATATCCAGTATCAGGCGGATATTGATTTAAAACGAAAAACCTTGAAAATTCTGGCAAAAGGACAAAGATTGTTAACTCAGAAAAAAGCCTGATTTATTTGATTTTGAAGGATTAATTCAAAATATCTGAAAAGGTTCTTCCAGTTTGATCCGCCAAATATTGGCAAACAGACCGACGCTTCCTTCACTACTAATATACATTTCCCCTTGCGGAGTAAAACAAATTCCTTCGGGATTTTTAAAAATAAAGGAGTTCAACCTGTACACTGCAAGTGGTTTTCCCAGAGGTGAAAGTTCAATAATTATATGATTTTCGGAATCGATGATATATATTTTACCGGTAATCGGATGCACAGCCATGTCTGCAGGCTCAACCTCTACCAATTCTTCATTATCGAAAACCTCATTGCCGTAATCATATTCTTTGATTTTTCCATCCAAATCGATTTCAAAAACAGGCTCCGATTCGAGTTTTTTTGTAACAAGATTAAAAGCATACACCTTCTTTAAGCTAATTTCAGCCGCATTTTCCTTAGGCACAAACAAGAGCCGCTGATTTTTTTTATCATAATCCAGACTTTCAATATCGTAATCCTCAAATTGCGGAAATTCATATTTCTTAGCTGTTACTTCATTTTGATGGGTGGGAGGAATTTCCATTTCCCAAATTGTTCCATCCGATCTCAACACATACACCATTTCCTCAACTACGGCTATTCCCTCATAATCACCTAATTCTTTAAAATCTATCTCCCGGACAACCTCTTTTTTATCTAAATCAAAAACAAAAACAATCCCTTCTTCATCCTGTACACAAGCCAGTTTTCTCTCTTCCAAATATGAAATCCCGGAAATTTCCATCAAATCTTCTGAAAGTTCCCAGGTTTCAAGAATTTCAACATCGTCTGGTTTGGCAAGGGCTTTCTTCATTTTATACTCAAACGCCCAATATACTCCCCCCACGAAAAGAAAAATGCCAATAACGATATATAAGACAGGGTTTTTTAATAATTTCATCGATTTGAAATTTATTGTTTTCTATTACACTTAGTAAGCTTGACCTTATAAAAATTATTAAAATAGGGTCTGAAAGTAGTGAAAATCTATCCTAAACTATATAAAAATCATCATAAAACCGATGCCAACTGAGAAAAGATTAACTTTGGGTTTGGTTTTTGATACACTTTAAAATTATGAAAAAACTCCTTGTCATCCTATTTGTATTATCATTTTTTATGCCGGTAAAAGCACAAATTCTGAGTAAAAAAAACCAGGATTACACTCGCGCAGACACGCTTCGAGGCTCCTTAAGACCGGAACGAACGGATTTTGATGTTCTAAAATATGAACTCACCCTGAGCGTAGAACCTCAAAAAAGGTTTATTTCCGGGGTAAACGAAATTAGTTTTAAAGTTTTGGAGGAACTGCCGAGAATGCAAATCGATTTATTTGCCAATATGAATGTAGATTCGATTTTATATCAAGGAAAAAAAATGAAATATGAAAGGGAATTCGATGCGGTTTTTATTTCTTTTGAAGAAGCCTTAGAAAAAAATAGCCAAGAAAAAATAAGCTTTTATTATTCCGGAAATCCCATCGTGGCTCAACAACCCCCATGGGACGGCGGTTTTGTATTTACCAAAGACCAAGACGGAAATCCGTGGGTTGCCACAGCCGTTCAAGGAATTGGCGCGAGTTTGTGGTACCCCAACAAAGATCACCAAAGCGATGAACCTGATAATGGTGTACTCCTGCATATTGCGGTTCCAAACGGATTGATGAATGTTTCCAACGGTCGATTAGTGGGTAAAAAAGACTTGAACAATGGTTTCACGCAATGGAGTTGGCAAACCAAAAATCCCATTAACAATTACAATGTGAGTTTAAACATCGGCAACTACACCCATTTTTCTGAAAAATACCAAGATTTGGATTTGAATTATTATGTGCTTCCCTATAACCTCGAAAAAGCGAAGAAGCAATTTCAGGAAGTTAAACCGATGATGGATTGCTTTTATGCACATTTCGGCTCCTACCCTTTTGTGGAAGACGGTTTTAAATTAGTAGAAACGCCGTATTTAGGAATGGAGCATCAGAGTGCTGTTGCCTATGGAAATCAGTATGTTAATGGATATTTAGGTCAGGATATTTCCGGAACGGGAATAGGATTAAAATTTGATTTTATCATCATTCACGAATCGGCTCACGAATGGTTTGGAAACAGTATTACGGTCTCCGATATTGCGGATATGTGGGTTCACGAAGGCTTTACTACCTATGCCGAAGCAGTTTATGTGGAGTGCCGTTGGGGAAAAGAAGCCGCTTTGGAATATTTATTCGGACTCCGAAAAATCATACAAAACAATACGCCGATAATCGGGGACTATGGAGTGAATGACGAAGGTTCCGGCGATATGTATGCCAAAGGTGCAAATCTCATCAACACCATCCGAAGTGTGATTAACGACGACGAAAAATGGTGGAAAATTCTAAAAGATTTTTCTTTGGAATTCAAATA
>CAYPGZ010000002.1:41650-49504 GCA_964410335.1 uncultured Flavobacteriaceae bacterium
ACGACGACGAAAAATGGTGGAAAATTCTAAAAGATTTTTCTTTGGAATTCAAATACTCAACAACCAACACCAAAGAAGTTATCGCTTTTTTTGAGAAGGAATCCGGAATGGAACTTGAAGCTATTTTCAATCAATATTTGCGCTATACCCATATTCCCGTGCTGGAAATGAAACTCGAAAACGGAAAATTGTGGTGCCGTTGGGATGTGGATGTTCCAAAATTCAATATGCCTATTGATTTAATTGTGGAGGACGAGCAAATTAGGATTTATCCCCAAACAGAATGGCGTCCTTTGAAAAAGAAATTTTACAAAGCAGTGGCTTCTTCCCGTAAGGACCAAAACGAAACTTATGTTTTTGATATTGATTTAAAAAGGTTTTATGTCAAAGCTAAATTTTATGGAAAGGAGAAAACCGATTAAAGCTCGAGATTGTTAGTTTTACTCGGTCGAAGCCCGTTCAAAAATCAATTTGGTTTTATCGTTGCTGAAAATTAGCAAGTTTTCTTTTTGTACATATTCGATAGGACTGCCGGAAAAAATTCTAAGAAATTTACTTTCCACTTCCAAACCGGGACAGGCCATTTTTGTGGAAACAACTTGAGAACCTCCCAAAATATTTTCACCTAAATATTTTATTTTTCCACGATATCCATTGCAACCTGCGTTTCCGGAAATTTCATTTTCTTCCATATTGATTTCCATGCTTGGAGTTTTATATTCCGTATCTTCAGGTAAAGTTTCCCCATCAATTTGTTTCAAAATCCACCTTCCATCTATTTGATGAGCAATTTTTTTTGTGTTTTCAAAATTGACATATTCCCCGCAACCACTCCACAACTGGGGGGTTTCCATCTCCGGCGTCTTAAAAGTTACGGAAACACTATGCGAGAAAAATTCACCCGACATTGCATTCTGACATATTTCATCCACAATTTCCACAGCTAACATTTCGCCCTCCCTCGACGCAGAAAAACGTATTCCGTTTTGAATTGTTTGAGGCTGAGGTGTAGAAAAAACAATCTGTTTTCCATCCATCGGTTTAAAAATCATTTCATCTCCCGGCTTTATTTCGACCGACCAAAAGGGCTCGGTGCCGGTGGCTTTAAACAGGTTTTCATTCTTTGATATTTCTGGAGGAGTTGTTTTTAAAACAAAAAAATCAGCCAGATTTCCTTCTATTTCATTCCCCTTTTTATCCAAAACCAAAATCTCTTCTTCTCCAATTTTAAAACGTTCAAAGAAGCCTTGTGAAGACGCGTTTTTCAAAACTAAAATAGAATCATTATGAATCTCATATTCTCCTTTTGAGGTCAAGGTATCTACATCGGATTCAAGATAAAACCATTTTTCGGAATATGACTTATTTTCCTCAAAATGGATTTCATAATAAATTCCGGGACAATCTGCACAGGGTACAATTCCATAGAAACTTCCGCTGAATTCAGGTTTAGGGTTTTCACAAGCGGTAAAAACCAAAAAAAGTGCGAAAAAGTAAAAGAGATTTTTCATGTGTTTTGGTATGTATTCCAACAAAAATACGATGAGAGATCAGTCTAAATCAAAGTTCTCGACCTAAAAAATAGTTAAACTCTCTCCCGGTCTTTCCTATATATATAGTTGGAGTGGTTTTTGCTTATAATATAATAGCTATATCTTTGCACTATGGAACTTTTAATTATCACAATTATCTTAATGGCGCTGGCCTTTGCGGGCATTGCCATAAAAATATGGGCCAAAAAAGATGGAGAATTTGCAGGAACTTGTGCCAGTCAAAGTCCATATTTGAATAAATCAGGAGAGCCATGCGGTTACTGCGGGAAAATGCCCGAAAACTGTGGAGAGTCTAAAAAATCCTGATTTTTTGTTATTTATAAATTATAGCGCCGTACGATTTCGTGCGGCACTATAAGCTTATTTTATTTCCAAATATTACAATTTGAACCGGCAGGACGCGCTTCAACAACATATTCGGACGGCGAAAAACGGCGACCAAAAGGCTTTTCGCTATTTATTGGATTTATTTTGGAATGATGTGTATGCTTTTCAGCTCAGGCGTACAAAAAATGAATATGAAGCTGAAGAAATTACCATTCAGGCTTTTTCCAAGGCTTTCGACAAAATCGATACCTACAACGAAAAATACAAGTTTAAAACTTGGTTATTAACCATTTCCAAAAATCTACATTTGGACTCAATCCGGAACAAGGAACTTGAAATTTCGCAAATAGCTCACGAAAAAGTAAAAAAAATCCCGGATGACACTCCAACAGCGGAAGATAAACTTATTACTGAACAAAACCTTTCTACGTTGCTGCGGGATATCAAGCAATTAAAACCCCATTATCAGCAAGTAATTACGCTGCGCTATTTTCAAGAGATGAGTTATAAGGAAATTGCCGAGCAAATGGGCGAGTCGGTAAATAATATAAAAGTGAAGCTTTTGCGGGCAAAAAAACTCTTAGCCGAAATTATTACCGGATAGGATTTCCTTCCTTTTAATTTGGCGCTCAGAAATATAGATCTATCGAACCTATAATTGTATAAAATCCCATCTAATCCATACCTTTGCGTTATTGATTTTTTTCTTATGGAAGCAGAAACTATAAAACCTCCGGTGCGAAATCCGAAACCCAAATGGCTTCGTGTGAAACTTCCCACGGGAAAAAAATATACCGAGCTTCGCGGATTGGTTGACAAATATAACCTTCACACCATTTGCACCTCCGGAAGCTGCCCAAATATGGGTGAATGTTGGGGAGAAGGTACTGCCACCTTTATGATATTAGGAAATATTTGTACCCGTTCCTGTGGTTTTTGTGGCGTGAAAACCGGAAGACCGGAAACCATCGAGTGGGATGAACCGGAAAAGGTGGCGCGTTCTATAAAAATCATGAATATCAAGCATGCGGTCATCACCAGTGTGGATCGGGATGATTTAAAAGATATGGGTTCTATAATTTGGGCGGAAACCGTAAAAGCAATCCGCCGAATGAATCCAAACACAACCCTTGAAACATTAATCCCTGATTTTCAGGGAAATACCCGAAATATCGACCGGATTATAGAAGTTAATCCGGAAGTGGTTTCCCACAACATGGAAACGGTTAAGCGTTTGACTCGTGAAGTAAGAATTCAAGCAAAATACGAACGAAGTCTGGGAGTGCTGGATTATCTGAAAAAACAAGGAATAAAAAGAACAAAATCCGGTATTATGCTCGGTTTGGGAGAAAGAGAGGACGAAGTTATTCAGACATTAAAAGATTTACGTGCAGTGGATCTGGATATTGTAACGATAGGCCAATATCTTCAACCGAGTAAGAAACATCTACCCGTAAAAGAATTTATTACTCCACAGCAATTCAAAAAATATGAAGAAATCGGGTTAGATATGGGTTTCCGGCATGTGGAAAGTGGTGCTTTAGTTCGCTCTTCGTATAAAGCACAAAAGCATCTCACTTAAATTTCATTAAGTAAAAAACCCGGCCCTGCTAGGATAAACTTTGATATAGATGGGCCGGGCTGCTAATCAGTTTCACTGATTAATCTACATTGTCATGCAAAAACGAATTGTTGGAACGCAGCTTTGGTTCGCCGTCCTCATCATTTTCAATGCTGGTACGTGAAATTTTTGAATCTTTGGGAGAATCGTTATCCAACTCGATTCCGGCGCGTTTGTAAGCAGGTTGCTTCTGGATTTCATCCAAATTCTGGTTGCTTCGGAATTTGTAGTTGAACTTCTTCATCTTTTCCCTTCGCTCAGCAGCGCGTGCAATAAGCGTTTCTGAAATCGGATTATCAAAAGGATCGGAATCATTTTCCGGTTTCTTTCCGGTTTCTTTTTCAGGAATTGTTTTTTTCTCGAAAACAATATTGTCATCCGTCTCCTGCTTATACTCAGTTTTATAGGGTTTGGCATCATCCATTTCCTTTTCAAACCTGGTATAATCTTCCAAGCTATAACGTTTTGATCCGTCTGCTCCGGTAGTCGGAACAATTTCTATTTCTTCATTAACCTCAATATTGCGTGTTTCTTCGGTGAGCTTGTGAACTATTTTCTTTTCTTCTTTTTTTTCTTTCTCACCTTTGGATTGATGCTCTTCTTTTCGCAAAGGCAAATCAAAAGAAAATAAAGTGGGTTCTTCCTCAGCAGGTTTCACTTCTTCTGATTCTACCTCGATATTATTAATTTTTTCATTGGTTTCGATAATAATAAAATCGTCTTCTTCATAAGGAACTTCCTCATACACTACCTCCAAATTTTTCAAAAATTCAGAGGTGGGAATGAGGGTCATATCTTTTTGTGAAGCAGATTTTTCCTCCTCTTCTTCTTCCAAAACATGAACGATTTTATCCTTATTTTCCTGAGGCTGAATCTCTTTTTTTTGTGAAGAAGCGTTATTTCTCACATTGGAAGAGAGAGCGGTCTTTTGAGGAAAAAGTTCTTGTTCAGCTTTTTGCTCGTCTTCCAAGGTGTGGATAATCTTTCGGGTTTCGGTATTGGCAATTTCATTTTGTTGCTCTACATCAAATCCTGTGGCAATAATCGTAACCGAAATGGATTCCTCGAGTTTATCATCTTCCCCGACACCCATAATTATATTTGCACTATGTCCGGCTTCGGCTTGAATATGATCATTGATTTCCCCAATTTCGTCGATGGTAATTTCTTGAGAACCGGAAACGATAAGTAAAAGCACATTTTTTGCTCCTGTAATTTTGTTATCATTCAGCAAGGGTGAATCCAGCGCTTTTGCAATTGCTTCATGAGCACGATTGCTTCCGGAAGCCACAGCAGAACCCATAATTGCGGTTCCGCTGTTGCTCAAAACAGTTTTGGCATCACGAAGGTCGATGTTTTGAGTGTAGTGATGGGTGATTACTTCTGCAATACCTCGAGAGGCTGTGGCCAATACCTCGTCGGCTTTTGAGAAACCGGCTTTAAAACCTAAATTTCCATACACTTCCCGCAGTTTATTGTTGTTGATGACGATGAGCGAATCCACATTTCCCCGCAGTTTTTCCACCCCGATTTGTGCTTGTTCATTTCGGGTTTTTCCTTCAAATTGGAAAGGAATCGTCACAATTCCAACCGTCAGGATATCCATTTCTTTGGCTTGTTTGGCGATGATTGGTGCGGCTCCGGTTCCGGTGCCGCCTCCCATTCCGGCAGTGATAAACACCATTTTAGTATTGGTGCTGAGCATATTTTTCAATTCCTCAAAGCTTTCCAAGGCTGCCTGCTCGCCAATTTCAGGGTTTGCACCGGCACCCAGACCTTCTGTGAGGTTTACTCCCAGTTGAATTTTTATCGGAACGGAGCTGTTTTCTAGCGCTTGGGCATCAGTGTTGCAAATCACAAAGTCAACACCTTTAATACCTTGCTGGAACATGTGATTGATAGCATTGGAGCCACCGCCCCCCACGCCGATTACCTTTATCACGTTCGATTGATTCTTGGGAAGGTCGAACGATATACCTTCAAATTCTTCATGCTTATTGCTCATAATCCTGCGTTTTTGTCATCCCTGTATGTCAGGAACATGTGAGTCTAACTTCTATTTATTATTCTGCGGTTTGTTTATTTTATCCTTTATTCTGCATTGTCCAAAAATTCCTTAAAGCCATCAAACCATTTTTCAAAAATGTTTTTGCGCTGACGTGGAGTCTTTGAGGCGGGAGAAGTTTCTTGAAATGTTTCTTCTTCAACCTCCTCTTCAAAACCTTCTTCTAACACTTTTTCTCTTTTTGGCTGCACAGGTTCTTTTAGTTTTGATTTTCTACTCAAACTGTTCATAACCAAGCCCACGGCTGTAGCATATACCGGATTAGTGGTTTCCTTGTCTGTATCGCCTGCAAGGTGTTCATTAGGATAACCGATTCTCGTATCCATTCCTGTGATATATTCTACCAGTTGCTTTAAGTGTTTGAGTTGTGCTCCTCCCCCGGTTATTACAATTCCGGCTATGAGTTTTTTCTTTTGTTCCTCATGACCGTAATTTTTTATTTCCAAATAAACCTGCTCAATAATTTCCACCACACGGGCATGAATAATCTTCGACAAGTTTTTCAGGGATATTTCTTTAGGCTCGCGTCCGCGTAGTCCGGGAATGGAAACAATTTCGTTTTCCTTATTTTCTCCCGGCCAAGCTGATCCAAATTTAACTTTTAGCAATTCGGCTTGCTTTTCGATAATCGAACAGCCTTCTTTGATATCTTCGGTGATTACTCCTCCTCCGAATGGAATGACTGCCGTATGCCGGATAATGCCATCTTTGAAAATAGCCAAATCGGTGGTTCCGCCTCCAATATCGAGGAGAGCCACGCCGGCTTCTTTTTCTTCTTGACTTAAAACTGCATTTGCAGAAGCCAGAGGCTCCAAAGTCATTCCCGAGAGCTCGAGATTTGCACTCTTTATGCAACGCCCGATATTTCGAATAGAAGCGATTTGTCCCACAACTACATGGAAATTAGCTTCCAGACGACCTCCATACATTCCGATGGGTTCTAAAATTTCTGCTTGTCCATCTACTTTGTACTCTTGTGGAAGAACATGGATAATTTCCTCACCGGGAAGCATGACCAGCTTATGTACTTGGTTGCAAAGAAGATCGATATCCTTTTCGCCTATAACCTCTTCGGAGTCACTTCGGGTTATATAATCGCTGTGTTGCAAACTGCGAATGTGTTGCCCGGCAATCCCCACAACCACTTCACTAATTTTCATTCCGGAATCTGCTTCGGCTTCTTGAACGGCTTGCTGAATGGATTGAATAGTTTGAGTGATATTATTCACCACCCCACGATGCACACCTAAGCTTTTGGCTTTCCCCATTCCGAGGATTTCCATTTTCCCGTATTCGTTCCTACGGCCAATCATCGCCACGATTTTTGTCGTTCCGATGTCCAAGCCCACCGCTATGTCGTTCTTGTCCATTTCCATGATTTTATCTTTAATTCTCAAATACTTTTATTTTTTTGTGCCCACCACTTGATTTTGGAAAGTCAGGTTAATCATTTTATAATCGTTCAGCTTTCCTTTTTCCATCGCCTTTTTATAAAAAGCTTTGAAATTGTTTATTTTCCCTTCTATGTTTTCCACCTTTCCAAAGAAAATCTCAAAATCCAAATTCCTCAATCCCAAAATATAATTCCCTTCGGCATCACGTTGGATATAAACCACGTGCTTTTTTAAAAAATCATCCCTTTCGATCTTTTTTAGTAAGGGCACACATTCTTCATAATTTCCTGCCAGGCCCGTCAGCAAAGGCACACGTGCAGAATGCTGTTTCGAAAGGGGCATCAGCTCTCCTTGCGCGTCGATGTAATACCCATTCTGATACACATCCTGTCCTTTTCCAATCACTCTTCCTATGGGTTTTCGCTGCTCGACCTTTGCCCCGAGTATTCCATCCACACTTATAAAAACTTCTGCACCGGCAACCATTTCGTGATTAGCCAATACATTTTCCAACACACTCAAAACTAAGCTATCTTTAGTGAGGTTCTTAAGTGATTCTTTTTTTTGTATCAACAATTTATTAACCATCTCTTCACTTATAAAAAGGTTGTCGCCATTTGTGAATTCCACTGAAATTCGTTCCAACTTTCTATGAGCATTTCGCTTATTGGCAAAGCTGTATAAAAACACCAAAACCCCCAGTAGTACAAGTATTTTTATAAAATTTTTCATTTTCACACCAAGCTTTTCATCGTTTCGGTTATTTTTTCTACTTCCTCACCGATATCTCCTGCGCCCATCATCACGATAACTCCGGCATTTGATTTTTTTATTTCTGCGGATATATTTTCTTTCTCAATCACGCGCGCCGAAATTGGTTTTTTCATCTTTCGC
>CAYPGZ010000002.1:49604-63706 GCA_964410335.1 uncultured Flavobacteriaceae bacterium
GGATATATTTTCTTTCTCAATCACGCGCGCCGAAATTGGTTTTTTCATCTTTCGCAATAACATTTCAGAATCAATCCCGGCTATAGGTTTTTCTCTTGCGGGATAAATATCCAAGAGCAAAACCTCGTCAAATTTCTCCAAACTTTTGGCAAAATCATCTGCAAAATCCCGTGTTCTACTGAATAAATGAGGTTGAAAAACCGCCAAAATTTTTTGTTGGGGATACATTTCGCGAACTGCTTGATGCACGGCATTAATTTCAGTGGGATGATGAGCATAATCATCAATCAACACTAAATTTTCGGAACGAATTCGATAGGAAAACCTACGTTCAACACCCTGAAAGCTTTCCAATGCAGCATATAGTTTTTCAGGAGGCGCATTTTGGGTTAAAGCCATCGACAAGGCTGCAACTGCATTCATAAGATTGTGTCTCCCCGGAAGATTGAATTTTAATCTTTCCAGTGTCTGGTCCGGGGTTTTTAAATCAAAAACATATTGTCCATTTTTGATTTGAATATTTTGTGCCGAAAAGTCGGAGTCGTCTTCCAATCCAAAAGTTTTTCCTTTCAAAGGCAGTCGGTTGCGTATAAACAAGTTGTCTTTTTCTACCAGATTGGCAAATTCGCGAAAAGAATTCTGTAGGTTTTTAGATTCTCCGTAAATATCTAAATGGTCGAGATCCATGGAGGTTATGGCGGCTATTTTTGGAGAAAGTTGAAGAAAAGAACGGTCGAATTCATCGGCTTCAACAACGATTATTTCTTCGCCATCCATCAAAAAGTTTGTATGATAATTCTCAACAATACCCCCTAAAAAAGCCGTGATTCTGAAACCGGAAGCTTTTAAAAGGTGGGTTAAAATTGCGCTTGTAGTGGTTTTTCCATGGGTTCCGGCAATGCCAAGGAGGTTTTTGTTTTTTGTAATTTCACCCAATACCACTGCTCTTTTTTTCAGCTGAAAAGATTCTTCCCTGAAATAAGCAAACATCTTATTCTCCTGAGATACTGCGGGAGTATAAATCACTAAACAACTTTCGGGATTGGGAAGGCTGTTTTTCAAATTTTGGATGTTTTCATCATATTGAATAACGATACCTTCGCCTTCCAAAGCGCGAGTGATTTTTGAGTGGGTCTTATCGTATCCCAAAACATTTTTTCCGGAACGATAAAAATAACGTGCCAGCGCACTCATGCCTATTCCACCGATACCGATTAAAAAAACATGTGATATGTTTTCAAAATTCTTCATTTAGTTTTTTTGGATTTCCAATTGTGGGCTGACAACAGTTCCATCACTTGATCCACAATTTCTTTTGTTGCATTTGGTTTTGCCATTTTTTTTATGTTTTCGGATAGCTCCTTTTGCTTTGATTTTGACTTTAGAACTTCCAAAAAAAGAGGTTCAAAATCTGAACTAAGGTTTTCCTCCTTTAAAAGTATCGCCGCATTTTTAGATGAAATTGCCAAGGCGTTTTTTGTTTGATGATCTTCTGCTACATTAGGTGAGGGAATAAAAATCACCGGTTTTCCGACAATACAAAGTTCGCTCACCGAAATCGCTCCCGCCCGGGAAATAATGATGTCTGCTGCGGCATAAGCCAAATCCATACGCTCCAAAAACTCATGCACTTGTATTCCATCTTCTTCGCTGTGTTTTTTAAACCTCTCGAAATACAGCTTCCCACTTTGCCAAATCACATGGGTTTTATTGGATTTTAAAAGTTCCAATTGGTCTTCAATCAATTCATTTATCGCTTTTGCACCCAGACTTCCTCCGAGCACCAAGACTACTTTTCGATCATCTTTTAATCCAAAATACTTTCGAGCTTTTTCTTTTTTTGAGGAAATCTCCAACAAATCCTGTCGAACCGGATTTCCCGTAAGTACTATTTTTTCGACAGGGAAATATTTTTCCATGCCTTGAAAAGCCACACATATTTTATTCACCTTTCCAGCCAACCATTTGTTGGTAACTCCCGCATGGGAATTTTGCTCCTGAATCAGGGTCGGAATTTTTTTATCCACAGCAGCTTTCAATAAAGGTCCGCTGGCAAAACCTCCGGTGCCGATAGCAATATGCGGTTTAAAGCTTCTCAATATTTTCTTGGATTTATAAATACTTGATATTAATTTCACGGGAAACATCAGGTTTTCCGGTGTTATTTTTCTTTGTATTCCACTAATCCATAATCCGGTTATTCTATATCCTGCTTTGGGCACACTCTGCATTTCCATTCTATCCTTTGCGCCCACAAATAAAAATTCGGTGTCGGGAAATCTCAATTTGATTTCATTGGCAATGGCTATGGCAGGAAAGATATGTCCTCCTGTTCCCCCACCGGATAATATGACACGCAAAGGACTATTCAATGGTTTTAAGCTTAAGGTTTATTACGCTCTTCTTTTATATTTACAATCTCATATTTTAAATTGTTCCACTCAACACATCCAACGGATTGTCCGATTCCTCAATATTTTCTTCTTGTTGCTTTTGTTTCAACTCTTCTCTTTTTGCACTGACACTCAGCAAAATACCTAATGCCAAACAAGTCATCCATATCGAGGAACCTCCACTGCTGATTAGGGGCAAGGTTTGCCCTGTAGTTGGGAAAAGTTCCACTGCCACTCCCATATTGATAAAGGCTTGAAAAATAATGGGCAGTCCCACTGCGATGGCCAATAATTTTCCAAACACCGAATCGGCTTTGGTCGCGATAATGACAAGCCGAAAAAGCAGCAACAAATAGCCCATCATTACCGCGAACCCACCGATTAGCCCCATTTCCTCTACAATTATGGCAAAAATGAAATCTGAGGTAGATTGAGGCAAAAAATTTCTTTGAACACTTTTCCCAATTCCTTTTCCTGTGACTCCTCCCGTGGCAATAGCAATTTTTGCTTTTTCGATTTGATAGTTATTAGCCGTTCCATCTTCGGTTAGGAAGGTTTCCACACGACTTGCCCATGTGTCAACACGGTTGGGCAGCAACCCCGGAAAGGCTTTTGCTGTCAACACAAAAATTCCTAAGAACACTACCCCCATTCCGAAGATTATTCCCAAATGTTTTAGAGGATATCCCCCCACCAAAGCCAGCGTTACAACCATAGTAAATATTAGTGCTGCAGTGGAAAAGTTAGCCGGTAAAATCAATATCAACACTAAAAAAACAGGTATCCAGAGGGGCAAAATGCTTTTTTTGAAACTCATTTTCTGGTCATGAGTTTTGGCTAAATAACGTGCGACCCAAATCATTAATACCACCGAGGCCAATGTTGATGTTTGAAAAGACATGTTCACAATCGGGACCTGTATCCATCGGCTGGCTTCTGCTCCACCGATAGTGGTTCCTTGTGCCAAGGTATAGATCAACAAGACAATTACAATCGGTAGCATCAAAATTGAAATCCCTTTAAAATATCGGTATGGAATTTTATGGGTGGCATAAATAACTCCAAATCCAAGAAACAGATGTAAAAAGTGCTCGAACAGATAATGAAGTGTGCTTCCATTGCCGTATAAATAAGCGAGATTACTGCTGGCACTATAAACGGGGATAAAGGAAAACACTGCCAATAAGGCCGCTATTGCCCATACGGCTTTGTCCCCTTTCAGGTGACGGAAAATTCCCTTATTTTTTGAAACTGATTCCATTTATATAACCCGATTCCGTGGAGAGTTGTCTTTTAACAACTCAACCCTATTTCTAACTTTCTCTTTTCCTCACAATTTTCTCACCGCTTCTTTAAATTGTCTTCCACGATCTTCATAGTTTTCGAACAAATCAAAACTTGCACAAGCCGGTGAAAGCAAAACTGTATCTCCTCGTTCAGCAATAGCATAAGCTGCTTTAACGGCCTCCCCCATCGAAAAAGTTTCCACGATGGTTTCCACACAATTTCCAAAAGCATCGAGGATTTTGGAATTGTCCTTTCCCAAACAAATAATGGCTTTCACTTTTTCATTAACTAAAGGGAATAATTCCTTGTAATCATTGCCTTTATCTTCACCTCCCACAATCCAAACTACGCCCGTGTTCACACTGCCCAACGCATAATATGCTGCATTTACGTTGGTAGCTTTAGAATCATTAATATATTCCACATTATTGATTTTCAATACTTTCTCTAAACGATGTTCAACTCCGTGGAAACTCGCCAGACTTTCACGAATAGTGTGTTTTCTCACTTGAAGTAGTTTTGAAACCGTAGCTGCTGCCATGGCATTTTTCACATTATGTTCGCCCCGAAGGGCCAAATCATCGATTTTCATATTAAATTGGTTTTTTGCTATGTTTATAAAAATTTTGTTTTTATCACTATATGCCCCATTTTCGGGCCTTCCATAAAATGTTAGAGGAAGTTTTTGCGGTTTTACCGGATGTTTCTCCAACCATTCCACAATCGTTTTGTCATCAGCGTCATAAATCAAAAAATCATCCTCGGTTTGATTTTTAGTTATTTGAAATTTTGAGTCGATATAATTGTCGAATTTGTGTTGATATCTATCCAAATGATCGGGTGTGATATTAGTAATCACCGCGATATGCGGCCGAAAATCTACGATCCCATCCAGTTGAAAACTACTCAGCTCCAACACAAAATGTGTGGGATTTTTTTCGGCGACTTTCTCGGCAAAACTTTTTCCAATATTTCCGGCCATTATGGAGTTCTTACCTGCGTTTTTTAAAATATATTGAACCCAAGTGGTGACGGTGGTCTTCCCATTGCTTCCCGTTATTCCTATTATTTCGGCCCGGGTAAATCTCCAGGCAAATTCAATTTCAGAAATCACCGGAATTCCTTTTTCACGAAGCTTTTTTACCATTTCAACTTTTTCCGGTATGCCCGGACTTTTCATGACCAAATCCGCATTGAGAATCCATTCCGCCGAATGCCGGTTTTCCTCCCATTTAATTTCATGATGTTCAAGAACTTGCTTGTATTTGTTTTGTATATTTCCACTATCTGAAACAAATACCTCAAAGCCTTTTTGCTTTCCCAAAATCGCAGTTCCTACTCCACTTTCTCCTGCCCCAAGAATGACCAATCGTTCCATTTTTAGTAGGTTTTTTAGGCTATCTGATTTTCAGGGTTACAATACTGATGACGGCCAATAAAATCCCGATAATCCAAAACCGAACAACAATTTTGCTTTCGTGCTTTCCCTTTTTTTGATAATGATGGTGCAAGGGCGACATCAGAAAAATTCGCCTTCCCTCTCCGGTTTTTCGTTTGGTGTATTTAAACCAGGAAACCTGCAACACCACCGAAAGATTCTCGATTAAAAATATTCCACACAAAACCGGGAGCAACAATTCTTTTCGGGAGGCAATTGCCAATACAGCAATAATTCCTCCGATGGTTAAACTGCCGGTATCGCCCATAAAAACTTGCGCGGGATATGTGTTGTACCACAAAAAGCCGACAAGCGATCCGGCAAAAGCGGCAATGAAAACTGTCATCTCTCCCGAATTGGGAATATTCATCACATTCAAATAATCCGAGAAAACGATGTTGCCAGACACCCAAGCAAAAACAGCCAGGGTGAGCACCACAATTGCAGAACTTCCCGCTGCCAGACCGTCTATTCCGTCTGTAAGGTTTGCGCCATTGGAAACTGCCGCCACAATAAAAATCACGATGGGGATAAAAATCAGCCAGGCATAATCTTTCAAATCTTCATCAATCCAGGTAATCAATGTGGCATAATCGAATTCGTTATTTTTTACAAAAGGAATGGTCGTTTTGGTTGATTTAGTTTCCTGAATAAAATCTACCGGGGAGGTTTGTGTGATTTCTTGTTGGGCAGGATTTCCCACACCAACTTTTTGTTTCACAGTAATTTGCGGATGAAAATACATGGTTGCTCCCACAATCAATCCCAATCCGATTTGACCGAAAATCTTAAATCTTCCCGAAAGTCCTTCTTTGTTTTTCTTGAAGGTTTTAATATAATCATCGATAAACCCGATCACGCCCATCCATATAGTCGTGATGATGAGCAAAATCGCATAGATATTTTCCAACTTCACAAAAAGCAACACCGGGATGAGTGTGGAAAAAATAATGATGAGTCCACCCATTGTGGGAGTGCCGGCTTTTTCGGTTTGCCCTTCAAGCCCCAGATCACGCACACTTTCACCGATTTGTTTTCTGCGCAAATAATTGATTACGCGTTTTCCAAAAATGGTGGAGATGCCCAATGCCATAATTATAGACATGGCTGCACGAAAGGAAATGTACTCGAAGATTTGCGCCCCCGGCAACTGATATTGTTCTTCCAAAAAACGAAACAAGTAGTATAGCATCTCTTTCGTATATTCTCCGGCACGTATGCAGGAATTATTTTTCCAAGTCTTTCAAAATGTCTTTCACAATCTTAAAATCATCGAATTCTGTGCGTTTTCCATTGATTTCTTGATAGGTTTCATGGCCTTTTCCGGCGATGAGAATGATGTCTTTTTTTTTTGCCAGCACGCAAGCTGTTTTTATTGCTTGTTTCCGGTCGGGGATGCTTAAAACTTTCCCAAGATTTTGAGGTTCTACTCCGGCTTCAATATCGGCGAGGATTGCCTCGGGATTTTCCGTGCGGGGATTGTCATTCGTAAAAATCACTTTATCACTCAGCGAAGACGAAATGTGACCCATTTTGGGTCGTTTACTTTTATCGCGATCGCCGCCGCATCCCATGACGCATATCAACTCTTCATTGTTAGCACGAATGGCATTAATGGTTTCCAACACATTTTTTAAAGCATCGGGCGTATGGGCGTAATCCACAATCACTGCGATTTCTGATTTTGCCGAAATGTCGTATTGAAATCTTCCGCCCACGGGTTCGAGCTTGCTCAATAAACGCAGGGTTTCCATTTCCTCCAGTCCGGATAATTTTGCAACAGCATAAATCGCCAATAAATTATAGGCATTGAAACTGCCAATCAGTTTGGTCCAAATTTCATTTTCATCGATTTTTAATAATAATCCCTCAAACCGATTTTCTAATATTTGGGCACGAAAATCAGCATAGGTTTTTAGGGCATATGTTTTTTTCTTTGCTTTTGTGTTTTGCACCATTATCGTCCCATTTTTATCATCGATATTGGTGAGCGCAAAAGCCGAAGTGGGCAATTGGTCGAAAAAACGTTTCTTCACATCGCGGTATTCCGCAAAAGAATCATGATAATCCAGATGATCATGGGTTAGATTTGTGAATATCCCTCCGGCAAAGTGCAAACCGCCGGTACGATGCTGATCGATTCCGTGAGAACTCACTTCCATAAAGCAATATTCCACGCCTTTGTCAGCCATTGCCCTTAAATATTTATTGATGGTAATCGAATCCGGAGTGGTGTTTTGAGTGGGAAATGCTTCCTCTCCTACTAATATTTTTATCGTGGAAAACAAACCTGTTTTGTATCCGGATTTTTTGAAAAGCTGATATAACAAAGAAGCAACTGTCGTTTTTCCATTGGTTCCGGTGACGCCAATCAATTTCAAATCTGCAGAAGGATTTTGATAATAGTTGGAAGCGATTATGGCCAGTGCTTCTCGGGAATCCTCAACCAATACGTAGGTTATTCCATGGATATGTTTTTTGGGAAGTTCTTCGCAAATAATCACCAAGGCTCCCTTTTCAGATGCTTGGGAAATGAATTCATGGCCATCAGAAAGTGTTCCCCGTATAGCCACAAAAACATCATTCAACCGTACATTTCGCGAATCGAATTCTACTTTTTCAATGGCCACATCGGTATTTCCGATTACGGTTTTCAACGATACTTTATATAATATGTCCTTTAAAAATATCAACCTACTATCAGTTTTACAGTTTGATTTTTTTTCACTTTCGTGCCTTTTGGAATAGATTGGCTCTTCACTTTTCCGATACCGTCAATCAAGACTCTTAAGCCCATATTTTCTAACAGGGAAACTGCGTCCATAGCCGGAAGGCCTTCCACATTGGGCATGATGCTTTTATATTTTACTGCCGTTTCATAATAGGATTCAAAGTTTTTCTCCACGGCAGGATTATCCACCAAAACCGATTTTATTTTTTCCACTTTAGGCATATCTGCATAAAGAGCATGGGCAATTTCTCCAAAAACCGGAGCAGCCACTGTGCTGCCATAAAAACCCATGGCGGCATTGGGCTTATGAATCACTACAATACAAGAGTATTTTGGTTCATCAGCCGGAAAATATCCGGCAAAAGAAGAAATATAGCGTCCTCCTTCAATCCAGTATTCCACCTGACAAGTACCGGTTTTGCCTGCCATGGAAACATCTTCTGAATAAATGCCATTTGCCGTACCGCGCTTTACGGTATTTTTCAGGATATCCTGCATGATTAAAGCAGTTTCACGAGAACAAACAGCACCCATTACAATTGGTTCATCATAGGATTTGACCAATTTGTTTTGATTTCGAACTTCTTTGATGAGGCGTGGTCTTATCTTTACTCCATCATTTGCAATAGCGTTGTAAAAAGTTAAGCTTTGTAGTGGCGTCATTGAAACCCCATATCCAAAAGACATCCAGGGAAGCGTTGTTCCATACCAATTTGCATCTCCGGGATAAGGGATTTTTGGAGTGCCTTCTCCTTTTATTTCTAACCCGAGTTTGTCATCCAACCCCATACTTATCAAACGATTGACAAATTTTTCCGGCTGGTCTTTATAATTTTCATAAATCATTTTGGAAAAAGCCGTGTTGGAAGAAAGTTCAAAAGCACGAGCAGCAGAAATTTTCCCGTAGCCTCCCGGATGTGAATCGTAAACTACCCGATCGAAATATTTGATAGCTCCGTCTTCGGTGTCGAAAACCGTACTGGTGTCGATGACCTGATCTTCCAGGGCTGCAACCATTGACATAAGCTTGAAAGTAGAACCCGGTTCATGAGATTCCCAAACTGCATAGTTGCGTTTTTCGAAATAATTTCCTGTTTTTTCCGAACGGCCCAGATTTACGATTGCACGAATGGCTCCGGTTTTAACTTCCATAACTACCGCTGTGCCGTGTTCAGCTTCGAATTTCTCCAGTTGTGCCAAGAGCGCATGATGCGTAATATCCTGAATATTCACATCGATGGTTGAAACCACATCCAGCCCGTCTTTGGGTTCGATATGATTGGCATCGCTCATAGGTTTCCAAATGCCTTTGGCAATTTTTTGTTTCCAACGATGACCGTTTTTCCCTTCCAAATAAAAATCAAAAGCACCTTCCAGTCCCACAGCGCCAAGCCCCACAGTTCTTTCAGCAATTTTTCCCAAAGGATGTTCACGGACTATGTTTTGCTCTGCGATAAATCCACCTTTATAAGAACCCAATCTAAACATCGGAAAATTCTTGATTTGCACATAATCCGAATAATCCAAGCCTCCGGCAACAAATAAATATCGGTTTTTATTCTGCCTCGCGCGCCGAAATTTTTGTGAAAAGTAGGAAGGCGGTCGATCAAACATTTTGGAAAGTTCGTTGCACAATGGTCCCAAATATTTATCGAAATTCTCTTGAGAAACAGTCACCGCGTCAAAACGAATATCGTATTGCGGAGCAGAGGTTGCCAAAATCGCTCCATCTGCACCATACAAATTTCCACGACTCGCCTCAATAGTAAAGTTTTTATACACCGTTTGCTGCGCCATGTCGCGGTATTTTTCTCCTTCCACAAATTGAAGTTTCAACAACTGATAACCAATCCCCAAGGCAAGGAGCAACAAACCTGCCGAGACGAAATAAAATCGAGCTGATATTTTTTTTTCCGGAGACACGAATTATGGGTTTAAGTTTTCGAAACAAACACGTTTTTACATTTTTAAGCTTTCTATTCTTCGCCTACAATTATCTTGTATGCAGGTTTTTCAGCAGGTACGATTCCCAAGGGCTTCATTTTTTTCACAATAGTCGATTCCAGTTTCAGGTTCATCAAACTGGTTCTTGCCTCGACGAATTCACTCCGCAATTCCTTTACTTCTTTTCCCATTTCCGAAATGCGGTGCACCTTCCTTTCTGCCGAATGCGAACTCCCTATCATGACGATTGCCAGAAACGTACAAGTTAAAATGAACTTCCAATGTTCTACGGCTTCATCACTTATGAGGAATCTTCCTTTTAAAAAATTGTAAATCCCCTTTCTCATAATACTCCTCTCAATTTAACTCTTATATCCGCTCTGCAATCCTCAGTTTTGCACTTCTTGCACGATTATTTTTCTTGATTTCTTCTTTACCGGGGACGATCATTTTTCCGATTTTTTTAAAAGGAACAGAAATATTTCCATAAAAATCCTTTTCCGGCTCCCCTTCAAACAACCCGCTTCGGATATAGCGTTTCACCAATCGATCTTCCAGCGAATGATATGAAATCAAGCTCAACCTTCCTCCCGGATCAAGCAAATCTTCGGTTTGCGTTAAAAATTCTTTCAAGGCTTCAATCTCTTCATTTACTTCAATGCGAATGGCCTGAAAAACCTGTGCTAGGATTTTATTTTCTTTTCCGGCAGGCAAGAAATGAGAAATTGCCTCTTTCAATTCACCACTCGTGTTGATAGGTTTTTGTTTTCTTTTTACTACAATTTCTTTTGCCAGTTTCGCAGCGTTTTTCAGCTCTCCGTATTCCCAAAATATTTTTCTCAATTCTTTTTCTTCATACTCGTTGATGATTTTTTGCGCATCCATTTCAACTGAAGTATCCATTCTCATATCCAATTTTGCATCAAATCGGGTAGAAAAACCTCGTTCCGCAATATTGAACTGATGACTTGACACGCCGAAATCACCCAAAATTCCATTTACTTTTTTCACACCCTCAAATCGTAAAAAACGCTTTATGAATCTGAAATTTGCCGGAATTAATTTAAACCGTTCATCCGCCAATGCATTTTTTTGAGCATCTTGATCCTGATCGAAAGCGTACAGCCTACCATTGCTGTCCAATCTTTTGAGGATTTCTACCGAATGCCCTCCCCCGCCAAAAGTCACATCCACATAAATTCCACCGGACTCCACTTGCAATCCATCCACCGATTCTTTTAGCAAAACAGGCTTATGATATTCCATCTTCTTCCAGATTTTCGCCGCCCATCACTTCCTCTGCCAAGTCGGCAAAATCGCCGGTGGCATCTTCAATTGCAGCTTCGTATTTATCTTTGTCCCAAATCTCCACGATATTGATTGCCGAAGACAACACGATTTCTTTTTTCAATCCTGCAAAACCAACCAAATCTTTGGGCACCAGCAAACGTCCGGTGCCATCCACCTCTACGGTTTTCACTCCGGCGGTAAACCGTCTAATAAAATCATTGTTTTTCTTTTTGAAGCGGTTCAGTTTATTCATTTTTTGCATCAAAATATTCCACTCCTCCATCGGATATAACTCCACACACTCGCGAAACACAGCACGTTTTAGGACAAAGCCCTCTTGCAGGATTGGCGTCAACTGCTTTTTCAGCGCCGAAGGCAGCATCACACGCCCTTTTGCGTCAATCTTACATTCATATGTCCCAATCAGGTTTACCACTTCAAGTAATTTTGTAAAGTCAAATGTATAAAAGATTTACCACTTTTTACCACTTTTTACCACTTTGTTGATAAGTTTTTTTATGTGAAGCCGATTTGTGAGATAAAGAATCCGTTTCAAAAAATACGCTGGATTCAGTATTGATAAGGAATTAGAAAGGATTTATTTTAGACAGATACCCTTAGCCCGAAAGTGATGTTTCTGATTGATTTATACAGGTTTTAACTTTATCGAAACAAAATTTCATGGTCAATTTTTTAAAATGGATTATTGCCTTTAGGGGAATTGAGTATCTTTGCTTTCAGCTAACCGCGAATATTTGAATGGAAAAAGTTTTAAAATCCGAAAAAAAATTCAACTATATCGAAATTGGTGAAGGAACGCCAATCATTGTCCTACACGGGTTGATGGGCGGTTTGAGCAATTTTGACGGCGTCACGGATTATTTTCCAAAGAAAGGTTACAAGGTTTTGATTCCTCAGCTTCCGCTCTACTCCATGCCGTTGTTGAAGACCAATTTGGGGACATTCTCAAAATATATCAACAATTTCATCGATTACAAAGGCTTTGACAAAGTAATCTTATTGGGCAATTCTTTGGGCGGTCACATCGCCTTATTAACCGCAAAACGTTTTCCCGAAAAAATAAAAGCTCTCATAATTACCGGAAGTTCAGGGCTTTACGAAAGCGCAATGGGTGAGAGTTATCCCCGGCGTGGTGATTATGAATTTATAAAAAAGAAAGCAGAAGATGTTTTTTATGACCCTGCTGTTGCCACCAAAGAAATCGTGGATGACGTTTTTGAAACGGTAAACGATCGCAACAAACTCATCCGCACACTTGCGATTTCCAAGAATGCCATTCGCCATAATATGGCCAAAGATTTGCCGAAGATGAAAATTCCCACTTGCATCATTTGGGGAAAACAGGATAATGTTACTCCCCCGGATGTGGCCAAAGATTTTGCCCGGCTTTTATCCGATTCTGATTTATATTGGATAGATAAATGCGGTCATGCCGCGATGATGGAACATCCTGAAGAATTCAATCGCATTATGGATGAATGGTTACAAAAAAGAGGGTTTTGAAACTGAAGCTATAGGTACTAAAAAAAATCCTTCTTTTATTGCCGGAAATATGAGATAGTTTTAGCCCATGCAAATCAAATCCGCTGAATTCATTACCAGCAATTCCGATGTTGCCCAATGTCCGGATAAAAACCTACCCGAATATGCTTTTATCGGGCGGAGTAACGTGGGTAAATCCTCTCTCATCAATATGCTCACCGGCCGGAAAAATCTGGCAAAAACATCGGGGAGACCCGGAAAAACCCAACTTATCAATCATTTTCTCATCAACGACGAATGGTATTTAGTGGATTTACCGGGTTATGGTTATGCGCGGGTAAGCAAAAAAGCAAAGAAAACCTTTCAGAAATTCATTACTCAATATTTTGAAAAGCGCCGGCAATTGGTTTCTGCTTTTGTTTTGATTGATATCCGGCACGAACCCCAAAAAATCGATATGGATTTTATGTTGTGGCTTGGAGAAAACGGCATTCCTTTTTCCATGATTTTCACAAAAGCCGATAAGCTGAAAGCCTCTGAAATAGAAAAAAACATTACGGAATACCAAAGGCAAATGCTTGAATATTGGGAAGAGTTGCCCGTCTTTTTCACGACTTCCTCTCCCAAAGGAATCGGAAAAGACGAGATTTTGGATTATATCGAACAAATAAACAATTCGTTGTGAGTGGAATTGACTTCAGGTTTTACCTTTTTTCTTCAATTCTAACTTCTCGGCAAAATAATCGCAAAAATCCAACATGGTATCCGACATTTTATCGTCTTGGGTAGCCCGACGAAAAGTATCGCTCATCGCCATCAGGGTTTGATGAAAAAAAACCTTCATCTCGTCGATGGGCATTGTTTTGGTCCACAAATCAATACGTAGGGTTTCCTGATTTTCGTTATCCCAAACCGACAACAAAATGGCTTTGGAATCCTTTTTTTCCACCCCTCCGTCGGGGGCGCTCCAGGTCAGTTTTTCAGGGACATGATTTTCATCGGTTTCAACTTTTATTTTAATCTCTGATTTTTTCATGACGTAAAAGTTATGGAAAAAATAAGCCGAATTTGCTCATTTTTCCGGTTTATAATTCGATTTGTCAAATATAGTATGGGCATCAGTCTTGAGCATCTCGTGCAAATCTACTTCTTGATTTTTCTTCATGTATTGCCGAACAATTTGCCATCCCAACCATCTGCCGAGTTGTGGCGGACTTTCCCGGTCGAGTTTTAGGTAAAACTTTGAAAAAGGGGCAAGATCAATAAATCTGTTTTTCAATCTACTGTCTGTTTGATACAACAATTCCTTTTCCACAAAATACACCCAAATATTCGCTTCATTTTCTTTGGCCCAAACCAGTTGATCCTCGGTATATTTGATTTTTTGAGCATCAGTTTTAAAGGGAATCAACATGTCTTTAAGGTATAAAATTTTACCGTGATAAACCATCTGCGCTAAAAAAGTTCGGGATTCAGGACGAGGAACCAATTTTTTGGCATATTCCTCAGCAATATC
>CAYPGZ010000003.1:0-5242 GCA_964410335.1 uncultured Flavobacteriaceae bacterium
AATAAAGCCGGAGCAATATGCTATAATTTATTTCATCACAAAGGAGTGGCGATAGCTCTATTTTTGATGGGTATATATTTTGAAAATCAAATTTTTCAATTGGCGGGACTTATTCTTTTCTCACATGCTTCTTTAGACCGTATTTTGGGGTATGGATTGAAATATGAAAAAGGGTTTAAATTCACCCACTTAGGAGAACTCGGAAGGAAGGATTAAAATTCAAATAAAAACTAACGTCTTTTTCTCATTCGGAAAATATCCGCGATGCCTTTGAGCATAATAATTTTTTTAGTGATACTTCCTACCATTGAACCCGCGAGCTGAAAAGGGGAGAAGTCTTCTTTGATTCGCGAAATTCCCAGTTTCACCTGCTCCTTATCGATTTCTTTTTGCAATTTTAAGACTTTCAGATCGTGATCTATTTCTTCAAATGTTCTATAGATTTTCATAGTGCTTAAAATCTGTTTTAAATACCAATTTCATCTTCGAGTAATTCGTCGGGCACATCATTCAATATTTTTTCTTGCGTATTTTCATTAAAGACAAACTGGGAAAATTTTTTCAGGAAAGTGCTCTCTATCAGTTTTTTCCAAATGAAGAACAATATGATAAAAATAATAAAATAGACCCCGCCAATAATAAAGAAACCTCCGCTTAAACTTCCAATGGCGCTTCCAATCCACAAGGAAAAACCAACGGAAATGAACCCCAAAAAGAACATGAAGATGCTTCCCACGATGAGTAATTTTGTCAACAAGGAAAAACCCTTCATGAACTTTTTGAAGAAGTCCAGTTTGTAATACTCGACCGTACTATTGAGATAGGCTTCTAAATTATTGCCTAAATCTTCTAGGTGGCCGGAAAGTTTGTTAAATGCCATTTTTGGAATTTATGCGGTAGCTGTTTTTTTGGCCGGAGTTTTTGCTTTGGCCGTACTATTTTGCAACTTGGCGTTTTTGGCTCTAAGTTCTTCCAGTTTGCTTTCTAAAGCGTCGATGATATCATCCGCTTTATGGCTTGCAGAATTTAGGGTTTCGTCCAAACGGGAGTCAAAACTCGCACGGGCTCTTCTTGCCCTTTCGCCCAATCTGTTGGAAGTTTCAGTGAATTGTTTATCTAACCTGTCTTTTGCTTTTTTTGCCTCATCATTCAATCTACGACGGGTATTTTCGCCCTTGTCAGGTGCATAAAGAATTGCAATACCAGCACCAACAATGGCTCCGGTTAATAGGGCAACGAGTGTACTTCCTGTATTTTCCATGATTTATTTAATTTTTTTGATTAAAATGATTTATTTTCCCCAAAGATAGGAAATGTATATCATCACCTGTTGTTAATAACCGGTTAATATCATGAAAGTAGAGTTAAAATTTTGTGAAGGCAACTTCAACAAAAAGAGGAATTAAGATTGGCTCTTCCCCCAAGTATCCCGCAATCCCACAGTCTTGTTAAAAACCAGTTTCTCGGGACTACTTGATTTATCCACACAGAAATAACCCAAACGTTGAAACTGAAAATGCTCGAGTTCCTTTGCAGATTTTAAAGCAGGTTCCACAAAACCACGAACGATCTGAAGCGAATTTGGGTTTATAAATTCCATAAAGTCACGATCCTTATGGGCATCGGGAGATTCTACGGTGAATAAACGATCATAAATTCGGACTTCTGCTTCCAGGGCATGTTTTATCGAAACCCAATGCAAGGTTCCTTTCACTTTTCGCTTGGACTCTTCGGTTCCGCTGCCGCTTTTGCTTTTTGGATCGTAGGAGCAATGAATTTCCAGAATCTTGCCCTTGTCATCTTTCACGACACTTTCGCCTTTAATTATATATGCATTTTTCAAACGAACTTCTTTCCCCAGTGTTAATCGGAAAAATTTGCGATTGGCTTCTTCCTTAAAGTCCTCCCGTTCGATATAGAGTTCTTTTGAAAAAGGCACTTTTCTTTTTTCGATGTCTTCCGGCTGGTCGTCGGTAGAGGAAGAAGGTAAGTTTTCAGCATCCAACCACTCTTCCCCTTCATAATTGTCGATAATGAGTTTCACGGGATCCAAAACACCCATTACTCGTGGAGCGGTTTTATTTAAATCTTCTCGAGCACAAAATTCGAGGTGCGAGATGTCGATGAGGTTTTCCCGTTTTCCCACGCCGATACTTTCTGCAAAACGCCGAATTGAATTGGGAGTATATCCTCTTCTTCTCAAACCGGAAATTGTGGGCATGCGCGGATCATCCCAGGATTCAACCACTCCCTTCTCCACCAATTGGGCAAGTTTTCTTTTGCTCACGACGGTATGGCTCAAATTTC
Source organism: uncultured Flavobacteriaceae bacterium (assembly GCA_964410335.1). GTDB lineage: Bacteria > Bacteroidota > Bacteroidia > Flavobacteriales > Flavobacteriaceae > DASSWG01. The sequence continues at coordinate 2,308 of CAYPGZ010000003.1, forward strand.
GACGAGCAAATTCGCGTTGTTTGGGAATGAAATCGGTGGGAGAAGCAATTTTTTCCAAAAACCAAATATAGAGTTCCCGATGGGGGAGAAATTCCAGGGTGCAAAATGAATGGGAGATCTGTTCTACAAAATCACTTTGTCCATGCGCCCAATCATACATGGGATAAATCCGCCATTCGTTTCCGGTGCGATGATGGTTTTTGTGCACACTTCTATACATTATCGGGTCGCGCATCAACATATTGGGCGAAGACATATCGATTTTTGCCCGCAGCACATCTTTTCCTTCAGGGGTTTCTCCGTTTTTCATTTTTTCAAAAAGATCCAGATTTTCTTCCACCGAACGGTTTCGGAATGGACTTGGTCTTCCGGCTTGGGTGGGGGTTCCTTTTTGATCGGCTATTTCCTCTGAAGTTTGACTATCCACATAAGCATCGCCATTTTTTATCAATTCTATGGCCCATTCATATAATTGCTGAAAATAATCCGAAGCATAACATTCGTTTTCCCACTTGACGCCCAACCACTCCAAATCAGCGCGAATGGCATCCACAAAAGCTTTCTCTTCTTTAATGGGATTAGTATCGTCAAAACGCAGGTTTACCGGAGCTTGATATTTCTCGCCCAGTCCAAAATTTAAAAATACGGCCGAAGCATGACCGATATGCAGATAACCATTGGGTTCGGGCGGAAAACGGAAACGAAGTTGATCCTTTTTGTAGCCCGTTCTTAAATCTTCTTCTATGATTTGCTCAATGAAATGGAGCGATTTACGTTCTTCGGACATGCTTTTTTAAAAAAATCAATTGTTTTCTGTTTTTTCTTTTATCCTTCGTGATACCATAAGGATTAGCAACAATACTATAGCGCAGAGTGAAGTGAAAACCCCAATGAGCACTTGGCTGCTTTCTTTTGAGAAAAGATTGCTGTAATCCAAAAGTGTTAGATTGAAAACAAAAAAAACAGCACAAATTGAAAGCAAGATATAAACTGCATATTTCATGAAATCATCTTATTTTATTAAACAAAAAGGCTTTTGATATTTTCGGCAAATAACTTTACCGCTATGGCCAACAAAACTACGCCAAATATTTTGCGGATAACACCAATTCCTTGTTTTCCGAGGAATTTTTCGATTTTTTTCGAAGATTTCAGTACGATATAAACCACGGCAATGTTTATAAGAATGGCCATCACAATATTGATGACTGCATATTCTGCCCTAAGTGCTACCAAGGAAGTCATGGTTCCCGCTCCGGCAATCAGCGGAAAAGCCAAAGGCATAATCGATGCAGATTCCGGGGTGTCATCGCGATAAAGCTGAATACCCAAAATCATTTCTAGTGCCAGAAAAAAAAGAATAAACGATCCGGCTACGGCAAAAGAATACACATCAATTCCGATAAGTTTTAGGATTTTTTCTCCCACAAAGAGAAATACAATCATAATAGTTCCCGCAACAAGAGTGGCTTTTTCACTCTGGATTTTGCCTGCTTTTTTTCGCAAGTCCACAATGATGGGAATACTACCCACGATATCTATCACCGCAAACAAAACCATACTGGCCGTAAAAATTTCTTTCCAACTGAATCCCATGTTTATTTTTTTTAAATAGCGCGCAAAAATACGGCTAATTCCTTATGTATAAAATATAAAAAAGGACTAACATTAAAATGAAATTCGAGTTGAAAAACCCCCCTTATCAAATAACCTCTGAAACCCGTAAGGTGTTTACCATCCCTTTTTCTGAAATGGGCATAGCGGCAAGGTTAACGATAAAGTCTCCTTTTTTTACAAAATTCTGATCTCGTGCAATTTTGTTGATATCGGCAATGGTCTCATCTGTGCTGACAAATTGGTCATAAAAAAATGCACTCACTCCCCAAAGTAAACTGAGTTGTGTAAGGATTCTTTTGTTGGAAGTAAAAGCTAAAATATGCGAATCCGGTCGCCAAGCAGATATCTGAAACGCCGTGTATCCACTATTGGTAAGTGTACAAATTGCATTGGCATCAATTTCGTTTGCCATTTCTGCTGCGTGAAAACAAATTGATTTAGTGATATAGCGCTTGGTGCGGATTTGTGGCGGATCGTGAGGTACGTTAATTAACGGTGAATCTTCAACGCTGCGAATAATTTGAGCCATTTTCTCGATTACCTGCACCGGATAATTTCCCACTGAAGTTTCCCCGCTGAGCATCACTGCGTCTGCACCATCCATCACCGAGTTGGCCACGTCGTTCACCTCCGCACGGGTGGGAGAAAGATTGGTCATCATACTTTCCATCATTTGTGTGGCAATAATGACCGGTAGGCGAGATTCTTTGGCCTTTAAAACCATTTGTTTTTGGATTAAAGGTACTTCATGAGCAGGAATTTCAACACCCAAATCACCTCGGGCCACCATTAATCCATCACAGTAAGCCACGATTTTATTGATGTTTTTAACCGCTTCGGGTTTTTCTATTTTAGCAATTATTGGAATTTTGTGGTCGCTGTGTTTTTTGATTAATTTTTGGAGTTTCTGCAAATCCGTGGCATGTCGCACAAAGGAAAGAGCAATCCAATCTGCTTTTAGTTCGATGGCAAATAAGGCATCTTCAAGGTCTTTTTTGGTCATCGCCGGCAACGAAATTTGAGTATTAGGAAGATTCACTCCTTTCCTGGAACGCAAGGGACCGCCTTGGATTACCTTAGTAATTACTTCGTTTTGGCCGTTTGTGGAGATAACCTCAAAAACCAATTTCCCGTCATCGAGCAGTATCCTTTCTCCGGGTTTTACGTCTTGGGGAAATTTCTCGTAGTTCATAAAAACTTTTTCCGAAGTACCTAAAAATTCTTTTCCGGTGGCAAACACAATTTGATCTCCTTTAGAAACCACAACTTCTTCTTCCATTTTGCCTACCCGAAGTTTTGGGCCTTGTAAATCGGCTAA
>CAYPGZ010000003.1:5342-10555 GCA_964410335.1 uncultured Flavobacteriaceae bacterium
GTCAATTTAATTGAAAATCAGATTTTCTTTTGATTTTAATGTTTCGGTATTTATAGCATAAGCTATCCTGATTTGAGGAATTGCATTAATTTTTGAAGCTAAAACTTTTGGAGATAAATCACCATCGGCTTCTTCTACTTTTAAAATATAATCCACAGTTTTGTGCTCTGGAATCAAACTGGCAGTAAACACAGTTTCAGACCCGAAAAGCTCACTGGATGTTGATTCCGGTTGTGAAATTCCCTGAAATTTATTGCCTACCAAATAATATTCTCGATAAGTTTTTTCATCATTATAATGAAAAACAGGATAAAAAGCAGTGGCGTGCTTATACTGAAAATCCAAATCGGAAAAATCTCTCTTAAGCCTGAGATCCAGCTCTTTGTTAAGCAAATATGCAACTCGATAGGCCTCCCATTGGCAATGAATTCCTATAAGAAGAAAATCTTCTTCCGGTATCAAATTCAACACTTGCTTGTTTCGGGACATGTGGGGTTTCTACTTTGAGGTTTTTCTCGAGCATTATTTTTTGATAGTATAGTAGGGGAGGCTGATGGCTAATCCTACCATAGGAAATGCTAAGATAAGACAAGAAAAGCGGAATGAAGTTTAAGAAAATGAAAAACTTTTATTCCTCGGAACTGTTCTCGATATTATTTTTCAAAGCATAAAAAGCCCTTTTCGAAGTTTTTTCTTCGGCTTTCTTTTTGGAAGTATCACGGGCTTTTGCCACTACTTTTCCGTCTATTCTCAACTTGACGGCAAAATGTTTGGGTTCATTTTTTCCGGTGTCCTCATAAACTTCAAAATCAAATTCTTTTTTTTCTTTTTGACACCATTCGATGAGTAGACTTTTATAACTGATAACCTTACCTTCCAGTTGTTCGATGTCCACATAAGGGTGGATCACCCGGGAGTAGATAAATTTTTCGCAATATTTAAACCCGCGATCCAAATATATAGCACCAATTAAAGCTTCAAAAAGATTACCATGTATGTTTTGTCCGTATTGTTCGGGAGGAATATTGGTTTCTATAAAACTGGTCAACCCCAAATCCCGGCCGAGTTCGTTCAAATGTTTTCGGCTTACGATTTTGGAGCGCATTTTGGTGAGATAACCTTCGTTTCCACTGGGTACTTCCCGATATAAAAAAGCGGCAATTACCGACCCTAACATGGCATCACCCAGAAATTCAAGCCGTTCATAGTTTATCTCGTTGCCTTTTTCGTCTTTTTTATGAAGAGAGCGATGCGTAAAAGCCGTTTGATAATAAAAAAGATTTTTGGGTTTGAATCCGATAAGCTGATGTATTTCATCAAAAAAATCCCCATCTTGATCAGAACGGGAATGAAGTATGTTTCGGATAACGCTCATGTTTAAATTTCTTTATCGCCGGGAAATCCTTCAAAAGTTACTTCGGAGAAAGTGCTTCCTGGGATAAAGTGAAAAAGATTATAAAAGCGCATATTTATTCCATTTTTTTGAAAAGCACACAGGCATTGTGTCCTCCAAATCCAAAAGTATTACTCATGGCGATTTTTACATCTCGCGGTTGAGCCTTATTTAAGGTGAGGTTCAATTCAGGATCGATGTTTTCATCCGGAACTTCGTGGTTTATTGTTGGAGGCACCAAACTGTTTTCCATGGCCAGAATCGAAGCAATGGCTTCTATTGCTCCGGCAGCTCCCAACAAATGTCCGGTCATAGACTTTGTAGAGTTGATATTGATGGATTTTGCGTGTTCTCCAAAAACCTTGCTGATGGCTTTAAGTTCTGCCACATCACCGAGAGGAGTGGAAGTACCATGCGTATTGATAGTGTCCACATCTTCGGGCTTTATGCCGGCATTGGAGAGGCAGTTTTCCATGACTTTTATTACTCCGAGTCCTTCCGGATGTGGAGCGGTCATGTGGTAGGCATCTGATGACATTCCCCCGCCGATCATTTCGGCATATATTTTTGCTCCCCGGGCTTTTGCGTGTTCGTATTCTTCCAGTATCAATGACCCGGCACCTTCGCCTAAGACAAACCCGTCTCGGGTAGCGTCAAAGGGTCGTGAAGCTGTCTCGGGGCTTTCATTACGCGTAGAAAGTGCATGCATGGCATTAAAACCACCCATTCCTGCTTGAGTAACTGCAGCTTCACTTCCGCCGGTCACGATAATGTCGCTATATCCCAAACGGATGTAATTTAGCGCATCGATCATGGCGTTTGCCGAGGAGGCACAAGCCGAAACGGTGGCATAATTTGGTCCCATAAAACCATGACGGATGGAAATATTCCCCGGTGCGATGTCGGGGATCATCTTGGGAATAAAAAATGGGTTGAAGCGGGGAGTTCCGTCACCTTTTGCAAAAGCCGTAACTTCTTCCTGAAAAGTTTCTAAACCGCCAATTCCTGCTCCCCAAATAACGCCAATCCGATGCTTATCAACCCCGTTCAGGTCAATTCCGGAATCCTTGATGGCCTCATCTGAGGCAATGATGGCGTATTGAGAAAACTTGTCAAGGCGGCGAAGCTCTTTTCGGTCAAAAAAGTCACCAATATTGAGATTTTTGATCTCACAAGCGAACTTGGTCTTGAACAAAGCGGGGTCGTAATGGGTAATGGGCGCACCGCCACTTTTCCCATTCGCCAAACCGTCCCAATATTGGGAAATATTGTTGCCAATAGGGGTCAAAGCCCCTAAGCCTGTGACTACTACCCGCTTCAACTCCATATTATTATAGTGGGTTTATAAATTAGTTTGATGGTTTTGTGTTATTTATAATTCCTTGAAATCTTCCTTCCGGCTTAGATTTCTTAATGAAAAAAATCATAGGGGAAGAGCAATCATCCTAAATCGCCAATTTCAAAGACTATAAACAGTATGAAAAATCTAAACCTTCAAGCTATTTTTTGGCATCCTCAATATAGGAGATTGCCTGTCCAACCGTGGCGATGTTCTCGGCCTGATCGTCCGGAATCTGGATGTCGAATTCTTTTTCGAACTCCATGATAAGCTCTACGGTGTCCAGGGAGTCGGCGCCCAAATCGTTTGTGAAGCTTGCCTCGTTGCTGACCTCGTTTTCATCAACCCCGAGTTTATCGACGATGATTGCTTTTACTCTTGATGCGATGTCTGACATAATGATGGTTTTTTTTTAGTGTTTAATCAAGGGGCAAAAATAGGAAACTTATTTTTAAAATTAATTCAAGGTCAAAAAATGTAATTTAAGGGGTGTTCTAAAATCAAATTAAGCCTTAATTTTACCTTTTTAAAAATGTAAATATATTCCATTTGGAAACTTTCGCCAAAAAAATTGTGATTTTTGCTTCCGGAAAAGGTTCAAACGCAAAGAATATCATCAAATATTTCAGTTTGCGAGAGGACGTTGAGGTGGTTTATGTCTTGTCGAATAACAAGTCAGCAAAGGCTTTGCAGATGGCTCACCGATATGATGTGGGGGCACTTTATTTTGATCGTGCGGCATTGTATGAAAGCAACGAAGTCTATAATATTCTCAAAGATGTGAATCCTGATTTGATTGTTTTGGCCGGATTTTTATGGTTGTTACCTCAAAAAATCCTCGATAAATTTCCCAATAAAATCATCAATATTCATCCCGCGTTGCTGCCTAAATATGGAGGAAAAGGCATGTATGGCGACAAAGTGCACCGGGCTGTAGTGGAGAATAAAGAGTCCAAAACCGGGATTACCATTCATTATGTAAACGAAAAATATGATGAAGGGGAAATCATCGCGCAATTCTACACGGATGTATCACCCGATGACAATCCACAAGAAGTCGCCAAAAAAGTGCAAGCTTTGGAAAAAAAACATTTTCCAAAAGTAATTGACGAGATAATGTTTCCAAAATAAGCCTTTTGGGGTTTCAAACTTTCCGCTAAAGAATCAATATGGGTAAAAAACAAAAATTTTACGTCGTTTGGAAAGGGAAAAAGCCCGGTATCTACGAAAAATGGGAAGATTGCAAAGCGGCGATTTCCGGTTACAAAGGCGCGAAATACAAATCTTTCCCCACTTTTTCTGAAGCCAAAAAAGCCTTCGACAGCGGTTTTTCGGATTTTATTGGAAAAAAACAAACTTTTAAAAGCAATTTGTCCCGCGAAGAACTTGAACTCATCGGCGAGCCCAATTTACATTCCATTTCCGTTGATGCCGCCTCAAGCGGAAACCCGGGAAAAATGGAATATCGCGGAGTGGATACCAAAACAAAAAAAGAACTTTTCAGAATTGGCCCTTTTCCGGAAGGAACCAATAATATTGGAGAGTTTTTGGCTATTGTCCATGGATTAGCTTTTTTAAAACAAAAGAAAAGCGACCGGATTATTTATTCTGATTCACAAATCGCAATTGGATGGGTCAGAAAAAAAAAATGTGGAACAAAACTACAGCGCAACTCAAAAAACGAGAAACTTTTCCAATTGATTGCTCGGGCAGAAATCTGGTTGAGAAAAAACGATTTTTCCACCCCGGTAATGAAATGGGAAACAAGAGCCTGGGGAGAAATCCCAGCTGATTTTGGAAGGAAATAAAAACCATTTTTTTTAAAGAAAAGAAGTTGAGGCAATCCGCAACCCACCTATAAAATATTCAATATGGAAGAGTTTTTTTTCGACAATTTTGGAATATCGCCCAATACCTTCAATTATATACTCCTCCCTTTGTTGATTTTTATCGCTCGGATTGGAGATGTTTCCATTGCCACGATCCGCATTATTTTTGTCATGAACGGCAAAAGAATAATCGCTCCAATTCTGGGTTTTTTTGAAGCCCTGATTTGGTTAATGGCGATAGGACAGATTTTTAACCATATCGACAACACATGGTCTTATCTTGCTTATGCCGCAGGTTTTGCTGCCGGAACCTTTGTGGGCATGTATATCGAGGAAAAACTGGCTATCGGGAGAGTGGTGCTAAGGCTTATCACAAAAGAACCGGTGCATGAATTTCTTCAACTTTTAAGGGAAAGCAATTATCGCTATTCCATTCTTGATGCCCAAGGAAAAACCGGAAAAGTGAATGTTGTTTTTCTGGTGTTGAAGCGCGATAATCTTAAAGAAATAACCGAAGCCGTAAACAAGTATCACCCCAAAGCCTTTTACACGATCGAAGGTGTGAAACAGGTTAATGAAGCTCAAATTGATGGAGAGGTTCCCAAAACTCCCGGATTTTGGCGCGGCTTGACCAAATTGAAAAGGAAATAGG
>CAYPGZ010000003.1:10655-36138 GCA_964410335.1 uncultured Flavobacteriaceae bacterium
GTATCTTTACGCCTCAAAAAAAAGTTTGCCATGTCCGGAAAAATCCGTGTCCGTTTTGCCCCAAGCCCTACAGGACCCTTACATATTGGAGGTGTGCGCACCGCTTTGTACAATTATCTTTTTGCAAAAAAATACGGTGGCGATTTTGTATTGCGCATCGAAGATACCGATCAAACGCGTTTTGTTGAAGGCACCGAGGAATATATCATCGAGAGTCTCAACTGGCTTAATATTCCTTTTGATGAAGGCCCCGGAAAAGAAAAAGATTTCGGCCCCTATCGCCAAAGTGAGCGCAAACATTTATATAAGGACTACGCCGAAAAACTGGTAGAAAAAGGATGGGCTTATTATGCCTTTGACACGGCAATTTCCTTAGACAATCATCGCAAAGATCACGAAACCCAAGGCAAAACTTTTATCTATAATTGGCATAACCGTTTGAAACTGGACAACTCTCTTTCCTTAACGGAGGAAGAAACCCGACAAAGAATAACTTCCGGCGAAGCATACGTAATCCGGTTTAAAATGCCGGAAAACGAGCAAGTGATGATGCGGGATATTATTCGTGGAGCCATAGAAGTCGATACCGGCACTTTGGATGATAAAGTGCTGTTCAAAAGCGACGGGATGCCCACTTATCATTTGGCTAATATAGTGGATGATTATCTGATGAAAATTACCCATGTGATTCGTGGAGAGGAATGGTTGCCTTCCTTGCCCTTGCACGTAATGTTGTATCGTGCCTTCGATTGGGATACTCCTAAATTTGCCCATTTACCTTTAATTTTAAAGCCTACGGGAAAAGGAAAACTCAGTAAACGCGATGGGGAGAAAGGAGGATTTCCGGTGTATCCCTTGGAGTGGAACGACAAAAAAACCGGGGAACAGTTTTTGGGGTATCGCGAAACAGGATATTTTCCTGAAGCAGTCACAAACATGCTCGTTTTTTTAGGGTGGAATCCCGGAACTGCACAGGAGATTTTTTCTCTGGAAGAATTAATCGATGCTTTTGAACTTGAAAAAGTACACAAATCCGGAGCGAAATTCAATCCTGAGAAAACAAAATGGTTTCAACATTATTATTTTCAGGAAAAATCAGAAAATGAACTGGCTGAAAGTTTTTTGAAAATACTCGAAAAAAAGGACGTGAAAACTACTATGGATTATGTGAAAGAAGTGGTTTTCACCTTAAAAGAACGAGCTACTTTTGTTTCGGATTTTTGGGAGCTGGGTTCTTTTTATTTTATCACCCCGACTGAATATGAGGAAAAAGCCTTAAAAAAAGTCATAAAATCGGAAACTGCAGAAATCCTGCATAAATTAATGGAAGTTTTGGGCTCAATAGAGGAATTTACTCCGGAAAACCTTCAAAACCAAATTAAAAACTGGATTTCGGACGAAGGAATAGGATTCGGAAAAGTTATGCAACCTTTGCGATTGGCCATGGTTGGTGCTTTGCAAGGCCCGGATTTGTTTCATATTATAGGAATGGTGGGGAAAGAAGAAACCCAAAAAAGAATTAGGAAACTCATCGATGCAATAAATTTGTAAAAAAATGCTTATCTTAGGACGATATAATCCTGTCTTATCCAATAAAATTAATTTAAATAAATGAAAAATAACTGGCCTCTTTGGGAAGTTTTTGTACGCAGTAAAAACGGATTGGAACACCGGCATTTTGGAAGTTTGCACGCAGCAGATGCCGAAATGGCACTCGAAAATGCACGGGACGTCTATACCCGCCGAAGTGAAGGTGTAAGTATTTGGGTAGTGGAAAGCAAACATATTACCGCTTCCAATCCTGAAGAAAGTGGAGAATTTTTTGAACCGGCAAAAGATAAAGTCTATCGGCATCCTACTTTTTATGATCTGCCGGATGAAGTGAAACACATGTAGAAAATTTCAAAACAAAAAATGAATTGGATTCCTTTTCTGTGAAAAAGGAAAATGCCGATGTATTTTTAAAAAATCAACATGAAGAGTTTATCAAATTATATTCTTACCATTGCCGATAATGCCCTGATTTTGGCGCAACGCCTTTCTGAACTCTGTGGGCATGGTCCTGCGTTGGAAATAGATATGGCTCTGACCAATATATCTTTGGATTTATTCGGCCAAACACGAGGGTACTATCAATATGCGGCAAAGCTTTCCGGGGATGGAAAAACAGAGGATGATTTTGCTTTTTTGCGAAAAGAACGAGAATATGTGAATGTGCTTTTGGTCGAGCAACCCAATCGGGATTTTGCCTACGTCATTGCCCGACAGTTTTTCTTCGACCATTTTCATCTGATGTTGATGGATGAATTACAGCACAGCAAAGACGAAACGCTTGCTGCAATTGCTCGAAAATCAATAAAAGAAGTGCGTTATCACCGGCGTTTTTCATCGGACTGGATAAAACGTCTGGGTGACGGCACCGAGGAAAGCCATCAAAAAATCCAAACCGCAATCGATGATCTTTGGCGTTATACGGATGAACTTTTCTATATGACTGATGTTGAAAAAGAAGCTGCTGAAAAAGGAGTGGGCGTGGAAATTTCACAATTCCGGGAAAGCTATTACAAAAATATTTCTCAAGTTTTAAAAGAAGCTAGCCTAAGCGTACCCGACCATGCCTATTTTCAAAAAGGAGGAAAAGATGGAATCCATACAGAATATTTAGGCTTCATTTTAACCGAAATGCAATTTATGCAAAGAACCTATCCCGGAATGGAATGGTAGTTGTGGATAGGAAAGAAGCGGATAAGCCTTCTGAAAAGCAGAAACTTCAAAAATCCGTTCAGGTTATGTATGCTTCAAAAATGACACTTGAAAAACCACATCTCAATCAGCGGTTGTCGATAATTTTAAAAAAAGTTCCCGACCCGGAAATCCCTGTCTTGAGTATTTTGGATTTGGGAGTGGTACGCTATGCGGAAATTGAAGGCGATAATAAAGCCATAATAAAGATAATACCCACTTATAGTGGTTGCCCCGCAATGGATGTGATTGAGGATGACATAAAAATTGCCTTGAAAGAAGCGGGTTTCGAACCTGTTGTTGAGTTGGTTCTCTCTCCGGCATGGTCATCGGACTTTATTACCAAAGAAGGACGGAAAGCCATGCAGGAATATGGTATTGCACCTCCACTGGATGCCACTGCTGATAAAGCTGCCCTACTTGGAGAAGAAAAAATCCTGAAATGCACAAATTGTGGCTCAAAAAACACACATTTGGTCAGTCAATTCGGTTCAACTGCATGCAAAGCTTTATTTAAGTGCAACGATTGTGGAGAACCCTTTGATTATTTTAAATGTTTGATTTAATATACTTTCTTGTCCATCCACCGGAATTTTGCAAAGTTTAATTTAAGAAAGAAAGATATTTTAAATCCCTGATGGTCAATTATTTATTTGAAATTTGTGTAAGCCCTTGGATTAATTAACTTTGCAAAAAAAAACCTTTATGCTCTCCATTGAACCCGGTAAGGTTTCCACGGCAGAACTTCATTCTTTGATGCTTGGCTCGATTGGACCGAGACCAATTTCTTTTGCCAGCACTGTAGATTCTGAAGGTAGACCCAATCTTTCACCGTTCAGTTTTTTCAATATGTTTAGCGCCAATCCTCCCATTTTGATTTTTTCGCCGGCGCGTCGAGTACGGGATAATACTACAAAACATACGCTCGAAAATATTCTTGCCACCAAAGAGGTGGTTATTAACATGGTGGATTTCAATATTGTGCATCAAGCTTCGCTTTCCAGCACCGAATATGCGGAAGGAGTAAACGAATTTGAAAAAGCAGGATTAACGATGTTGAAGTCGGATATTGTAAACCCTTTTCGCGTCGCAGAATCTCCTGTACAGTTTGAATGCAAGGTGAATGAGGTTGTTCACCTTGGGAAGGAAGGAGGTGCGGGAAATTTAGTGATTTGTGAGGTGGTGAAAATGCATTATAAACAAGAAATTCTAGATGAACACGGGAAAGTCGATCAGTTCAAAATAGATTTGGTGGCTCGTATGGGAGGTAATTGGTACACCCGAGCCAATAAAGGTCTTTTTGAAGTGGAAAAACCCATCAGAACTCTAGGAATTGGAGTAGATCAAATACCGAAAGAAATAAAAAGTAGTAAAATTTTGACCGGAAATGATTTGGGGAAGCTCGGAAATGTGGAGAAGCTCCCTTCAACTGAAGAAGTGCGCGCATTTATTCAAGGAAATAAAAATGGATTGGAAGAGATATTAAGGGAAAACAATACCGAAAAGATTCACCAAAAAGCGCAGGAATATCTTAATAAAAATGATGTGGAAAGTGGATGGAAAACCTTATTAGCCCAAAAAATGATGGGCTAGAGGATGCGGCATTAAAAAAGAAATAAACCGAAAGAAAATAAATTAATAATCAAAATAAACCCGGAAACAACATGGAAGTACAGGGAAAAATCAAAAAAATCGATCAGACAAAGGAATATGGAAATAATGGGTTCCGGAAACGGGAAATGGTGATTACCACCGAAGAACAATACCCTCAATTTCTGAGCATAGAATTTGTGCAGGATAAATGTGACCTGTTGGATAAATTTCAAATCGGAGATGATGTGAAAATAGGAATAAATCTTCGAGGGCGGGAATGGATTAACCCCGAAGGTGAAGCAAAATATTTTAATTCTATCCAAGGTTGGCGCATCGAAAAACAACAGCAAAATATGCCGGATAATATGCCGCCGCCGGAGGACTTTCCTGCTCATGGCTCAAATTTCGAATCCGCTCAAAACCTTGATAATCAAGATGAAAACGACGATTTGCCTTTTTAGAATAAAGCATGACAATTCATTCATAATGCAATTCAATAGGTTGCATAGGAATAAAGCGGGATATTTGTTTTATTTTTGCTCCATTCAATAACAAAAAATAGAAATCATGGCACTCGAAATAACAGATGCAAATTTTGAAGAAACCGTATTACAAAGCGGTGACACCCCTGTAATGGTTGATTTTTGGGCAGCTTGGTGCGGGCCTTGCCGAATGTTGGCACCTATAGTAGAAGAACTCAGCTCTGAATATGAAGGCAAAGCCGTTATAGGCAAACTTGATGTGGACGCCAATCAGGAATTTGCTGCAAAATATGGAGTGAGAAATATTCCTACCGTTCTGATTTTTAAAAACGGTGAAATGGTGAAACGACAAGTAGGAGTTTCTCCAAAAAAAGAATATACCGATGCTTTGGATGCACTCTTGTAAGAGAAGCGACAAGTAAAAAATATAAAAAATGGCTGACTTTTGTTAGTCCTTTTTTTTGTCTAAATAGGAAGATAATCTTCTCTCTTATCTTCAAAATTATTTTTTTGTAAGCTTGAATTCAAGGAATTTTGATGATAAATATTCATCCAATTGGATAAAAGGCAACCAAAAATATATTTGTCTGATGTTAAGTAGCCTTTTTAAAGCATGGAAATACATTGTGTTTCTGCATATCGGCCTTCTTGCTTGTAATAATTCTAAATAAGCCTAAAGTTTGCCTTTATGCATTTCGGAGCGTACTTTTGTTTTCCGAAATCACAAACCAATCAATATCATGGGCGGAATCCGTTCTTCTTTGGCGCGAAAATATGCCATGGCACTCTCAGGGCTTTTTCTTGTTGTCTTTTTGCTACAACATTTTATCATCAACTTCACCTCTGTTTTTAGTGAAGATATTTTTAATAGTTGGTCCCATTTTATGGGGAATAACTTTATAGTTCAAGCAATCTTCCAACCCATTTTAATTTTTGGGGTGGTCTTCCATTTTGTATTTGGTTTCATCCTGGAGTTCAGAAACCGCAATTCCAGGAATATTAAATATGTAAAATATAATGGACAGGCAAACTCAAGTTGGATGTCTCGGAATATGTTTTATTCCGGATTGGTTGTCCTTGCATTTTTAGGCTTGCATTTTTATGACTTTTGGATTCCCGAAATCGTTCATAAATATATTGAAAGCCATCCTGAAGATTCGTTTCGTTATTATGGAGAAACTGTGGCAAAATTTGCCAACGATCCTATAAGAACCGGGCTTTACGTACTCTCTTTTGTCTTTTTGTCTTTGCATTTGTGGCATGGGTTTTCCTCCTCTTTTCAGAGTTTAGGCGTAAAGCATAATTATATGGGGAAACTAAAACATTTTAACTGGGCAAAAGCTTTTGCAGTCCTAATTCCCGCAGGCTTTGTTTTTATTGCCTTGTTTCATTATTTTAATAACTAACAACACCGATTATGTCAGTTCTCGATTCTAAAATACCCAAAGGTCCACTCGCAGAAAAATGGACAAATCATAAGAACAACATCAACTTGGTGAATCCCGCCAACAAACGTAATATCGATATTATTGTGGTAGGGACCGGTCTTGCCGGAGGTAGTGCAGCAGCAACCCTGGCCGAGCTTGGTTATAATGTAAAAACCTTTTGCTATCAAGATTCTCCGCGCCGGGCACACTCTATTGCAGCTCAGGGAGGAATAAATGCTTCGAAAAATTATCAAGGCGATGGGGACTCTGATTATCGGCTGTTTTATGATACAATCAAAGGTGGAGACTATCGTTCGCGGGAAGCCAACACCTATCGTTTGGCAGAAGTTTCCGGCAATATTATCGACCAATGTGTGATGCAAGGAGTTCCTTTTGCACGGGAATACGGCGGCCTTTTGGATAATCGTTCTTTTGGAGGGGTATTGGTTTCCAGGACATTTTATGCCAAAGGTCAGACAGGACAACAATTGCTCTTGGGTGCCTATTCTGCAATGAACCGACAAATTAATCGAGGAAAAATAACTCCATACAACCGGCATGAGATGCTGGACTTGGTGCTGATTGACGGAAAAGCCCGAGGAATAATCGCCAGAGATTTGGTTTCAGGAGAAATAGAACGTCATTCAGCACATGCCGTGGTGTTGGCGACCGGAGGTTATGGTAATGTTTTTTTCCTATCCACTAACGCAATGGGGAGTAATGTTACTGCCGGTTGGAAAGCACATAAAAAAGGAGCCTTTTTTGCCAATCCCTGTTACACACAAATTCATCCGACTTGTATTCCCGTTTCCGGAGAACATCAATCTAAACTTACTTTGATGTCTGAATCTTTGCGGAATGATGGGCGGATTTGGGTGCCCAAAAAACAAGAAGATGCGCAAGCTATTCGCGAGGGAAAACTTCGTCCCAACGATATTGCTCCGGAAGACCGCGACTATTATTTGGAACGACGTTATCCGGCCTACGGGAATCTGGTTCCCCGAGATGTGGCCTCCCGAGCTGCTAAAGAACGTTGCGATGCCGGGTTTGGTGTCAATAAAACCGGGGAAGCTGTTTTTCTCGATTTTGCAAGTGCAATTGAACGTTATGGAAAAGAAAAAGCACATGCCACAGGAATTCAAAATCCTTCGAAAGCACAAATTATCTCATTAGGAAAGGAAACCGTTGCTGCAAAATATGGTAATTTGTTCGATATGTACCGCCAGATTACAGATCAAAATCCGTATGAAACTCCAATGATGATTTATCCTGCGGTGCATTACACCATGGGAGGTTTGTGGGTTGACTACAATTTGCAGACCACAATTCCGGGATGCTATGCAATTGGAGAAGTGAACTTTTCAGATCATGGTGCAAATCGATTAGGAGCTTCGGCTTTGATGCAAGGTTTGGCCGATGGCTATTTTATTTTGCCCTATACCATTGGAGATTATTTATCTAACGATATCCGAACAGGCCCAATTTCTACTGAAAGTAACGAGTTTAATGAAGCCGAAAAACAAGTTAAAGACCGGATTCACAATTTGATGAATGCCGCAGGAAAACATTCTGTGGATTATTATCACAAAAAACTCGGCAAAATCATGTGGAACAAATGCGGAATGGCTAGAAATGCAAAAGGCTTGGAAGAAGCCATTAGTGAGATTGCGGAATTACGAAAAGATTTCTGGGAAAATGTGAAAGTTACCGGAAACGAGAATAGTAAAAATGCGGAATTGGAGAAAGCCGGTCGTGTGGCGGATTTCCTTGAACTGGGAGAGCTTATGGCCAAAGATGCCTTAAACCGAAATGAATCTTGTGGTGGACATTTCCGCGAAGAATATCAAACCGAAGAAGGGGAAGCCTTGCGGGATGATGAAAATTACAAATATGTCGCTGCTTGGGAATATACCGGAGAACCAAAAAGTGCTGTAATGCACAAAGAAAATCTGGATTTTGAATTTATTGAGTTGAAGCAGCGCAGCTATAAATAGCATTCTAAATATCCATAAAATATAAAAAAAGATCTAGGTCTAACGCATAATACCTACGAATAGCATGAAACTCCATCTCAAAATATGGCGTCAAGAAAACGCCGAAAGCAAAGGAAAAATGGTGGATTACCACCTGGACAATGTCGAAGAGGATATGTCCTTTTTGGAAATGCTCGATATATTAAACGAGGAATTGGTAAATAAAGGTGAAGTTCCTGTGGAATTTGATCATGATTGCCGTGAGGGCATTTGTGGTTCTTGTTCGTTGCAAATCAATGGGCGTCCACATGGTCCACAACAATTTGTTGCTACATGTCAATTACACATGCGTTCCTTTAAAGATGGAGATACCATATATATAGAACCTTTTCGCGCAAACGCATTTCCGGTAATCAAAGACTTGGTGGTGGATAGAAGTGCTTTTGAAAGAATCCAACAAGCGGGAGGCTATATTTCTGTGAATACTTCCGGAAATACCGTAGATGCAGACACGATTCCGGTAAGAAAAGAATACGCTGATGAAGCTTTCAATTCTGCGAGTTGCATAGGTTGCGGGGCATGTGTAGCAGCTTGTGTGAATGCAAGTGCCATGCTATTTGTTTCTGCAAAAGTGTCACAATATGCTTTATTGCCTCAAGGACGGGTTGAAGCCACCGAACGCGTGCTGAATATGGTTCGTCAAATGGATAAGGAAGGCTTTGGAAACTGTTCAAATACAGGAGCCTGTGAACTGGAATGCCCTAAAGGGATTAAACTTACCAATATCGCGCGCATGAATAGAGAATATCTTTCAGCGTCGATAAAATAATATCATTTAAGGTTTAAGCCAAATATCGGCGATCTTCTTGTTCTTTGGATACGTAGATTAGCGTACCATTTTTGGAAGCCTTACGAGGCGGAGTGTCGATTTTTGTTGACTTCTCTTGAGGTTCTGTTTTCAAAGGAGTATATTCCGGAATGAGACTTTTCAATACCACAATCGCTTTTTGTGTATTTTTCATTTTGGTCTGTGTCAATAAGTTATCCAGAACCTCCAATTTTGAACGATCAAAATCATGAGTGGCTTGTGCAATCAATATTTTTTCATGATGAGTGGGAATCGTGGTTTCTTTGTCTGCCAGCAATTCTTCATAAAGTTTTTCCCCGGGACGAAGACCGGTAAACTCAATTTTTATATCCTCATCGGGAACTAAGCCGCTTAAGCGAATCATGTGTTTTGCCAATTCTACTATTTTTATGGGTTCTCCCATATCAAAGACATAAATTTCTCCACCTTTTCCCATTCCGCCGGCTTCCAATACCAGTTGACAAGCTTCGTCAATGGTCATAAAATAGCGGGTGATTTCGGGATGAGTAACCGTTATGGGGCCGTTTTCTTCGAGTTGTTTTTTGAAATGCGGAATCACAGAACCGTTTGATCCCAACACATTTCCAAAACGAGTAGTAATGAAAGTCACTTTTGAAATTTGAGCCAAAGATTGGATGTAGAGCTCGGCTGCACGTTTTGAAGCTCCCATGATATTGGTAGGATTTACGGCTTTATCTGTTGAAACAAAAACAAAGCGCTCTACCCCATATTGCACGGATAAGTCTGCCAAATTGCGCGTGCCGTAAAAATTCACATCCAATGCTTCGATGGGGTTTTCTTCCATCATCGGCACATGCTTGTAGGCTGCACCATGAAATACCACCTGAGGAGCAAACTCTTCAAAAACTTGTCTTAATCGTTTTTTGCTGCGAACATTTGTGATGATTTTCTCGTAGGACAAATCCGGAAAATCCTTGGATAAGCACAAGGAAATTTCATGCAAAGGAGTTTCGGCTTGATCCAACAAAAGGATTTTTTTGGGTTTTAGAGGAATAAGCTGTTTTACAATTTCACTTCCAATAGATCCTGCGGCGCCGGTTACCAAAATAGTTTTATTTTCATAAAATTCAGCCAGTTTTTTCAGATCAAGCTTAATGGCATTGCGTTGCAACAAGTCCTCAAGATTGATTTTTTTGAGTTCTTTTGAAGGAGTGGAATTATCCCAATCTTGGATATTGGGCAGTTTGTAAATTTTTATTTTCATTTCCAACAACTGCGAAAGAATCGGATTCTGGGAAGTGTTTAGTCTTTTCAATTTTTCTTCACTCACAATTACTGCTGATTCAATTTCTGCAGTAGCTTTAAATTGTTGGAGGTTCAAAATGGGAAGATTGAAAATGCGGTTTCTCATTTTGTGAGTATGCTCATCAATAAAGCCCACAATATTGAATGTATTGGCTGTTTCCGCAATCAATCCGTCGGCCATGGCGACATCCGCAGGATCGGTTCCAAGAATATAGGCATTGGAAGAACAGCGTTTGGCATGTAAGAGTTGATAGGTTCTTTTTACGAGTACACGAAAGAGAAATAGCAAAGAAAAAAGCACAAACCCATACACAATAATCCCGGCATCGGGGATGAGTTTTTCATTATTTGTGGAAGCTAAGATGGCGTTAATTGCAAGAATGCTTAATACGCAAAAGGTGGTAACTTGCAATTGTTTTATAGCATCTTTGAAACCGGAATAGCGCACTAATCCTGAATAGGATTTAAAGATGAAGAAGTAAAATGCTTGAAAGCCGAGAATAGCAAAAACGGACCATTTAAAAGTAAAAATTTGTATACTACCGTTCGGAATAGTGGAAATCAAAAAGAAAGCAATCTCAATAGCAATAAAAGCTAGGAATAAATCGATTGCAAATATAACGCTTCTGGGAACGTAGTTTTTAATTAATCCCCGAGCGACTTTTAAAAGCACTATTTTCCAACGTGAAATAGTTTTCATTCCATAAAAAGATTAGTTATAAGCTAGGCAAATATAGCCTTTCGGAGAGGGGAATTGTATTAACAAAGATATAAAAAAGAATTAAGTTTAAGATATTTTTTGCCTTTTTATTCTTTTGTTTTTTTAAACAAGCTTTTTTACTTTTATTCGTTAATCTTTTCAAACTTATAAAATCATGTCTTTTTCCTTTGGCTTAAAAAAGAGTATAAGCCCCTTGCTTAAAGGTTTTGTCGACATACATTGTCATATTTTGCCGGGTCTGGATGATGGGGCAAAAAACATAGAAGATACCGTTTTAATGCTGGAAGAATATGAAAAAATGGGCGTGAAAAAAGTTATTCCCACTCCTCATATATTAAAAGGATCCTACCCAAACACACAAAAAAGTATTTCCGAAGCCTTTGAAAAGATGAATTTTGAGTTGAAAAAAGACGGAATTTTAAATCCTATTAAAAATTTTTCAGCTGAGCATATGTTGGACGAAAATTTTGAAAATATGCTCCAAAAAAAAGAACTCTTGGTGTTGAAAGATAATTATGTGCTCATTGAAATGTCCTACTTTCAAAAACCGATAAATCTGGAGGAACTTATTTTTAATATCGGACATCAAGGATATCGGCCGGTTTTAGCCCATCCTGAACGATACAATTTTATAAAAAACCTTTATGAATATTCAGAGTTGAAAAAAAGAGGATGTTTTTTTCAGCTCAACCTACTTGCGCTGGACAAACATTATGGAGTGAGTGTGCAAAAAAAAGCTTTTGATCTCTTGAAAAAAGGCTGGTATGAATTTGCAGCAACAGATGCTCATCACAAGCTTCACCTATCCAAAATACCAAAAATCACTTTGTCTGGAAAAAACTTTTCCCGGTTGGAAAAAACAATGAATAATACCATCAGGATTTTTGAATGATAAAAATTATTTAAATGCTATTTAATTGAAACAAAGGATGTAATTTGTTTAAGGTTTTTTTTCAAATCTAAAACTTACCTATATTTGCAGCCTATGATGAAGAAATCAATTTTGTTTGTCTTGACAGCCATCCTAGCCGTGAGCTGCGCGACCAGAAAAGACGTAATTTATTTTCAGGATTTGGAAAAAGGCAGTATTCCCCAGCCCGACCCTTCTTATACGTATCCCAAAATCCAGATTGGTGACATCCTAAAAATAGATATAACTGCCATGCAGGAAGAGGCGCTCATCCCTTTTCGCTTTGAAAAAATCGAGATGAATCAGGGACGAAACCTTGAAGTTATGAAATTGGAAGGCTATGAAGTGGGCAAAGATGGAACTATTAATTATCCCGGCTTGGGAGATGTGAAATTAGCGGGAATGACCACCCGGGAAGCGCAAAAACATCTTGAAGGTTTACTTTCTGAAAATATTATAAACCCATCCGTTAAAGTGAGATTACTCAACTTTCAGGTTACTGTATTGGGGGAAGTCAATAACCCGGGCACCTACACGATTACTGAAGAACGGGTAACCCTTCCTCAAGTACTCGGTTTGGCAGGAGATTTTACCATCAAAGGCCGGCGGGACAATGTTCTTATTATCCGGGAGGTTAATGATGTGAGGCAAGAAGTTCGAATAGATTTCACCAAAACAGATTGGATGAATGGGCCGTATTTTCATATGAAACAAAACGATGTGGTGTATGTTGAGCCCAACAACCCAAAAGTCAAATCCGCCGGATATATCGGAAATGTGGGCACTATTCTTTCAGTGGTATCCATACTTTTGAGTGCAACGGTCATAATCGTCAATGCTAGCAAATAAATAATGGATCGGAATAATCAATACCTCGTTGAAGAAGAGGGAAACGAAGATATTAAGCAGACTTTATACAAATATCTTAGTTATTGGCCGTGGTTTTTGGTGTGTGTACTCATAACGCTAATATTGGCGGGATTTTACTTGAGATACACCAATGAAGTGTATCAATCCAAAACCAAAATAAAAATAATGGATGCCGAAGAAGGCACTTTGGATTTTTCCGGGTTGGAAGGGAGCACTAATATTTTCAACTGGTCAGAAGTAAATCTCGAAAACGAAACACAAATAATTACTTCTCGTCGCTTATTTACACAAGTGATCGAGGATCTGGAGCTAAATACGCGTTATTATGTCGTTGGACAGCTGAAATCTTCTGAACAATGGAAAGATCAAGTACCTTTTAAAGTGGAATGGAATCTGGCTGACAGTACAGAAATAGGTTTTGTGATTTCTCCTTTTTTTAATATCGAATTTGTTTCCGGTTCCCGATTTCGGATTTTCACTGAAGAAGAGGAACTTGAAGGAAATCACACTTTTGGGGAAAATATTGAAATTGCCGACTTCTCGTTTAATATAAATTTAAATCCCCAATATGAAGGAGATTTCAATGAATTTTCAGGCAATACATACGGTTTTCAGTTTTTGTCTACTCAGGAAATGCTGCGCATTCTTTCGAAAAAAATTATTGCGCAGCCGGTGGGCGAACAAAGCATGATCCTAGAGTTATCTTATCAAGGAGAAAATATTACAAAAAATGAAGCTATTCTCAACAACTTGGTAAAACAGTTTAACCAAGATGGTATTGAAGACCGACGCGCAGTATCAAAAAGAACAGCCGAATTCATTGAGAAAAGATTGGTAAGTCTTGCTGTGGAACTCGATACGGTGGAAACCAAAAAAGTGGAATACAAGGAGCTGAGCGATTTGGTGACACTCGAATCCAGTGCAACCCAGCTTTTTATGAAAGAAGGAGGGGCCGAAAGTAAACGTTATGAACTCGAAAACCAGCTGGAGGTTGCTAAAATTTTTAAAGAACAACTGGTAAACGGAAAAGAATACAGCTTACTCCCCGCCAATTTAGGGATTGAAAATTCTTCCGTAAATAACCTTACTCAGGAATACAATACAGGAGTGTTGGAACTTCAAAGACTCCTCATTTCGGCTACTCCTCAAAACCCGGTAGTGACTCATCAAAAGGATATGTTGGATAATATTCGGGGAAATATAATTGAAAGCATAAATACGTATATCAATAGCCTAAATATTTCTCTCCAGAACATACAATTGAGGGAGGCGGTCACCTCATCCAGATTAGGCAATCTTCCGGAGCAGGAAAAACATATCCGAAATATTGAACGTCAACAAGAAATTAAAGAAAGGCTCTATTTGTTTTTATTGCAAAAAAGGGAAGAAGCTAACCTGCAATACGCCATTACCACACCAACCATAAAAGTGGTAGATTATGCGTTTACCGACCCGGAAGCGGTTTCACCAAAAAGCAAGATAATTCTTTTGGCTGCCTTGATTTTAGGCCTGTTAATTCCTTTCGGGATTTTATATCTACGGTTTTTGCTAAACACAAAAATTGAGAGTAAAGATCAATTGAAAAAAATCGTGGGTGATATTCCGGTTGTTGCTGAAATTCCACAATTGGAAAAAAACAATGCAGAAATAATCCGTCCCAACGATCGAACGGTCTTGGCGGAAGCATTTCGTATTTTACGAACAAACCTTTCCTATATGAGTCCCTCTCGGAAAGATGAAAATCAAGGGCAGGTGATTTATGTGACTTCCACCACAAAAGGAGAAGGAAAAACCTTTACTACAGTGAATTTAGGAATTACCTATTCCACCACAAATAAAAAAGTTTTGGTGGTAGGTTGTGATTTAAGAAATCCTCAACTTCACAATTATATTCAACGCGATAAAAATACAGCCGGAGTTTCTTCTTATTTATATGATGAAAATGTGGATTTTGACAGTTTGATTATTCACGATCCGCTAAAATATGGTAATTTGGATATCATCCTTTCCGGTAATATTCCTCCTAATCCGGCAGAACTTTTAATGACCAAACGCTTCGAAAGCTT
This sequence comes from uncultured Flavobacteriaceae bacterium, assembly GCA_964410335.1. Lineage (GTDB taxonomy): Bacteria > Bacteroidota > Bacteroidia > Flavobacteriales > Flavobacteriaceae > DASSWG01. The sequence continues at coordinate 25,574 of CAYPGZ010000003.1, forward strand.
CTTGAATGAAGCAAAATCCCGGTATGATTATATTTTGGTAGATACAGCGCCAACAATATTAGTCACCGATACCTTATTAATATCTTCGCTGGCTGATATTAGTGTTTATTTGGTTCGAGCAGGAGTTACGGAAAGCAAATTATTGGAGCATGTAAAAGAACTCCACAAACACAAGAAACTTAGAAATATTGGTATCGTCATCAATGGTTTACAGGAAAAAGGCTCGTATGGCTATAAATATGGATATAACTATGGATATGGTTATGGCTATAGTGATGAAAGCCCGAAAAGACGGTTCTTTAAATTTTGGAAGAAAAGAAAATAGCTCCTTTTTATTATAGCAATTTCAGCGCTGATTTCTGAGATTTGGTAAGTTTATCTTTCACTAAATCATAGGAGTGGTCTATTAAATCAATCACCAGTTTTTGGGGCAATGCTTCGGGTTGGATGCTGTTCCAATGTTTTTTGTTCATATGATAAGCTCCTGTAATCAAACCATCATATTCTTCCCGAAGTTCTACAGCTCGATCAGGATTACATTTTAAACTTGCTCGGTAAGGTAGGGTGTTCAATCCTGTTAAGGCAAACATTTTTCCCATTACCTTAAATACCAAAGTGTCTTCTCCAAATGGAAATGCTTCGGTCGCGCCTTTCTTTTCAAGGCAATAATTTCTGAAACTTTCGATATCCATTATTCTGAATCCTCGCTTCCGGAAGATCGTTTTTTTCCGGTCTTTTTATTGGCTTGCGATTTTTTCATCTCTTCACCAATCTGACTGGAAGCCGTAAAAGAAGCAATCATATTATTCAGCATATCGCTGCCTGCTTGTGGAGAGTTTGGAAGTAAAATCAAATTGGAATTTGTATCTCCCCCGATGGATTGAAGCGTGTCATAATGCTGAGTTACCACAATAAGTGCCGAAGCTTCTTGAGAATTGATTCCCACATTATTCAATACATCAACAGATTCCTCCAAACCTCGTGCAATTTCGCGTCGTTGATCGGCAATTCCTTGACCTTGCAAGCGTTTGCTTTCTGCTTCAGCACGTGCCTTGGCAACGATTTTTATACGAGAAGCCTCAGCTTCAAACTCCGCAGCCACTTTTTCTCGTTCCGATGCGTTAATCCTATTCATGGCAGCTTTCACCTGTACATCAGGATCAATATCTGTGACCAAGGTTTTGATAATATCATATCCATAAGTCTGCATGGCCTCGTTCAGCTCTCCCTTTACCGCAATGGCAATATCATCTTTACGCACAAAAACATCATCCAGTTTCATTTTAGGAACTTCGGCACGGACTACATCAAAGACATAAGAGGTAATTTGATCATGTGAATTTTCAAGTTTGTAGAACGCATCATAAACATTAGATCGAATTACTTGAAACTGAACTGAAACCTTTAACCTAACGAAAACATCATCCTTGGTTTTTGTTTCCACAATCACGTCCAATTGCTGGATTTTCAAGTTGATACGACCCGCAACCCGATCGATTATCGGGATTTTGAATTGTAAACCTGAATTTCTAATGCTGGTGAATTTCCCAAAACGTTCAACAATTGCGGCTGTTTGCTGTTTCACTAAGAAGAATCCTGAAAGTAGAATTATTATCCCAAAAAAGACAATAATCCAAATAACAAAAGTGTTGAGCATGAGATTGATTTTGTTAGGTTATAAAAAAAATATTTTACGCCGCTTCTTTCTTTGCTTTCTTTCGGGCATACGCCATCGCGGCCTCACGTACCCATTTTCCCTTTTCCCAGGCATCCACACGCGCTTGCAAACGCTCTTTGTTGCAGGGACCATGTCCTTTGACTACTTGCCAAAATTCGTCCCAATCAATCTCTCCAAAATCATAATGCCCTCGCTCTTCATTCCATTTTAAATCAGCATCCGGAATTTTAATTCCCAAAATATCCGCTTGAGGAGCTGTTTGATCCACAAATTGTTGACGAAGTTCATCATTGGTTTTTCGTTTGAGTTTCCATTTCATCGATTGCTCGGTGTGAGTGGAAGCTTCATCCGTGGGACCAAACATCATCATCGAAGGCCACCACCATCTATTCAGGGCATCTTGAGCCATTTCCTTTTGTTCTTTTGTTCCTCGGCAAAGGCTAAGCATAATTTCATAGCCTTGACGCTGATGAAAACTTTCCTCCTTGCAAACACGAACCATGGCGCGAGCATACGGTCCAAAAGAAGTATTGCATAAAGGAACCTGATTGATGATTGCAGCTCCATCCACCAACCAACCTATAGCTCCAATGTCAGCCCAAGTCAGAGTGGGATAATTGAAGATACTGGAATATTTAGCTTTTCCGGAATGCAATTGTTCATATAATTCTTCACGGGAAATACCTAAAGTTTCGCAAGCTGAATAAAGATATAGCCCATGACCGGCTTCGTCCTGTACTTTTGCGAGAAGGGCTACTTTTCTTCGTAGGGAGGGCGCTCGGGTAATCCAATTTCCTTCGGGCAACATCCCTACAATCTCGGAATGTGCATGTTGTGAAATCTGACGGATATGGGTTTGACGGTATTTTTCAGGCATCCAATCTTTGGGTTCGATTTTCTCGTCCCGGGCGATTTTTTGCTCGAATAATTCCATTAACTTTTCTTCATTCATAATAAAAAAGAATAATAAATTTCAACTTAAAAGACATCGCATGATTACTTTCTCTATGCCTATTACATCATAACCTTACAAAGATAATCAAAATATAATCCAATGCCTTCTCTTCTTAAGTCGATATAAAAACTGTATAACTTCACACATCAAAATCAACAATGACTTTATCCGTTGTGGGAACAGCTTGGCAACTGAGGATAAAATCGTTTTCCACCTCATCTTCTTCCAAGGCGTAATTAAGTTTCATTTTTACCTCGCCTTCCACTAATTTGCATTTGCAAGTGCTGCAAACTCCTCCTTTGCAAGCAAAAGGCAAATCTGCTCCGGCAGCAAGGGCGGCATCAAGAATATTGTCGTGGGCTTCACCCATGGTGAAATGAAATTCCTTTCCCCCGTCTAAAACCGTAATTTTTGTGCCTCCTTTTGCCCGTTGTTCCAATGCAGCAGCGGCGCGTTGTTTTGCCTCTTCGGAAAGTCCGCTTACAAAAAGCTCGTAATGGATTTTTTCTTTGGGAAGTCCGAGTTTGATCAATTCATCTCGAATTAAAAAAATCATCGGTTCGGGACCGCAAATAAAACATTCATCCATTTCCGAAAAATCAACCACCTTTGCGTTTAGATATTCTAATTTTTCCGGAGTAAATCGCCCATTCAACAGTTCAATTGTGCGGTGCTCGCCGTCCAAAAAATAAAATACTTCAAAACGCCCCAAATAAATATTTCTGAGTGCTTCGATTTCTTCTTTAAAAATAATTGACTTCGCAGTTCTGTTTAAATAAAACAGGCGGAATCGGCTTTTGGGTTCTAAGGCTAAATGCGCCTTAATCATAGATAAAACCGGAGTGATTCCGCTTCCTGCCACAAAAGCGATATAATCTTTTTCCTTTTCCGGTTGGATATCAACCCCGAATTCCCCTACAGGAGGCATCACCTCGAGAACATCTCCTTTTTTGAGGGTAGAGTTTACAAAAGTTGAAAATTTTCCTTCAAAAATCTGCTTAACGGCTACACGCCAAACTCCTTCTGTTGGTCCGGAACACAAAGAATAGGATCGGCGAACTTCCTCTCCATTAATTTTTGTTTTTAAAGTCAAATGTTGTCCCTGGCGAAATTTGAATTCTTCCTGTAACTCCTCAGGGATATCGAAAACAATTACGGAACAATCCTCGGTTTCTTTATATATATCTTTAACTGTTAATGTATGAAATTGAGCCATTTACGTAATGATTAATATGCTGATAGGGAAGCTGATTTCCAAGCTCCACTTCCCTTAACAAAGTAACGAAAACTTTTTTAGTGTTGGCGTTTAAGGTTTTTCACGCAAACGCCAACCGCTTCTTTGAAAATTTAGCAATTTCCCTTTTTGCAGGCTGCTATTTTCTTCTTTTGCCGATAAACTGATGTCATCCTGATTATGCCGGGTTTCCTGTGCCAAACCGGAATTTCTTTATGCTCGAAATCCGAGGTGTAAATGATTTTTCTTAAAAAAGTGGGATTTGTTTTTTTTTAATTAAATGAGATAATCCTTCACTGCTTCTAAAGTTTGTGGAATTCCATCCGGATTTTTTCCTCCTGCTGTGGCAAAAAATGCTTGACCACCGCCACCGCCTTGTATATATTTTCCCAATTCTCTAACAATTTTTCCCGCATCAAGATTTTTTTCTGAGGCTAATTTTTTGGAAATATAGCAGCAAAGAAGAGCTTTTCCATTTTGTCGGGATGCGAAAAATAAAAATAAATTTTCGTTTTCTCCACCCAATTGAAAGGCTATATCTTTCATCCCGCCGGCATCCATTTCTATTTCCTTGACCAAAAATTGAATCCCATTCACCTCTTCGATTTCATTTTGTAATTCGCGTTTTAGGTTTTTGGCCTTTGCTTTTTGCAGGTTTTCCACTTCTTTTTTCAAGGCTGCGTTTTCCTCTTGCAATGAAAGGATGGATTTTGACAGCTCTTTTGGGTTTTTCAAAAGGGCTTTCAACTCTTCCATGGTTTCGGTCTGTTCTTGGAAAAAATCCTTTGCCGCTTGCCCGGAAATGGCTTCTATACGGCGTATTCCAGAGGCTACCGAGCTTTCGGAAATGATTTTGAAATACCAGATATTGCCCGTGTTCGCCACGTGGGTTCCACCGCAAAGCTCCGCGGATTCCCCAAAGCGGATCATCCGCACGGAATCTCCGTATTTTTCTCCAAAAAGTGCAATCGCGCCTTCATTTATAGCATGATCGTAAGAAATATTTCGATGCTCTTCAAGCGGTAGGTTTTCCTCAATCCGTTCGTTCACAAAATCCTCGACTTGTTTCAATTCATCGGGCGAAACTCTTCCAAAATGTGAAAAATCAAAGCGCAGATATTCCGGAGACACCAAGGAGCCTTTTTGCTCCACATGTGGGCCCAGAATTTCTCGTAAAGCTTGATGCAACAGGTGAGTTGCGGTGTGGTTTTTGGCGGTATTTCGCCGTAGGTTGGCATCCACAATAGCCTTAAAGTTTTCTTCCGGGTTTTTGGGAAGTGTTTTAGAAAAATGAACGATCAGGTTGTTCTCTCGTTTTGTGTCGATAATATGCACTATATCCCCATTACCGGCTTCCAAATAACCTCTGTCGCCAACCTGTCCGCCTCCTTCGGGATAAAAAGGTGTGCGATTGAAAACCAATTGGAAAATTTCACCGTCCTTCTTGCTTTCCGTTTTTCGGTATTTGACGATTTTTACGTTGGAGGTCAGATAATCATAACCAATAAATTCTTCTTTATTGTCCTTCAATAAAACCTGCCAATCTTCCGATTTCACTTCTGTTGCAGCTCGCGAGCGGTTTTTTTGCGCTTTCAGTTCCTCAAGAAAACCTGCTTCATCATATGAGAAACCTTTTTCCTTCAAAATAAGAGCAGTAAGATCAATAGGAAAGCCATACGTATCGTATAATTCGAAAGCTTTTTTTCCTGATATTTTGTGATCTTCGGCAGTTTCCATCAAATTTTCCAGCATTCCCAAACCTTGCTCAAGCGTTTTAAGGAAAGAATTTTCTTCTTCCCGAATAACATTCTGACACAAGTTTTTTTGCTTCTCCACCTCAGGAAAAGCATCACCCATTTGTTTGGCCAAGGTTTCGACCAATTTGTAAATAAAAGCTTCTTTAAGATTTAAAAAGGTGAATCCGTAACGCACCGCACGCCGTAAAATCCGTCGAATCACATACCCGGCGCCGGTGTTGGAAGGTAATTGTCCGTCTGCAATCGCAAAAGTTACCGCCCGAACATGATCGGCAATTACGCGTATAGCGATATCGATTTCTTCCTCTTTTCCATATTCAGAGGAAGAAATAATTTCAATTTTTTCAATCAGCGGCGTGAAAACATCGGTGTCATAATTTGATTTTTTGTTTTGCAAAACCATACATAAACGCTCAAATCCCATTCCGGTATCGATGTGTTTTGCGGGTAATTCTTCCAAATCCCCATTGGCCTTACGGTTATATTGCATGAACACGAGATTCCAGATTTCCACCACCAAAGGATGATCTTTATTGACCAAATCGCGCCCCGGGATTTTAGACTTTTCGCTTTCCGGCCGAAGATCAACATGGATTTCAGAACATGGCCCGCAAGGACCTTGATCGCCCATTTCCCAGAAATTATCTTTTTTGTTTCCGTAAATGATTCGCTCTTGAGGGACAATTTTTTTCCATAATTCCAAGGCTTCTTCGTCCAACGGCAAATTATCTTTGTCTTTACTGCCTTCAAAAACCGAAACATATAAATCCTCAGGAGCAATTTTGAATTCTTCGGTCAGCAATTCCCAAGCCCAGGAAATCGCTTCTTTTTTAAAGTAATCCCCAAAACTCCAATTTCCCAACATCTCAAACATGGTGTGGTGATAAGTATCTCTTCCCACCTCTTCCAAATCGTTATGTTTTCCGCTTACGCGTAAACATTTTTGCGTATCTGCAACTCGGGAATATTTAGGTTGTGCATTTCCCAAGAAATATTCTTTGAACTGCACCATCCCGGCGTTTGTAAACATTAAACTGGGATCGTCCTTTAAGACCATAGGTGCAGAAGAAACTATTTTATGGGATTTCGATTCAAAAAAACCGAGGAACTTAGAGCGGATTTCCTGGGATGTCATCTTCAAAATTTCGCGTTTGGCGTTAATATTGCATTAATTTTACCACAATTTTTATCTTTGTGCCTCATGGTTGATGGGCACCATCGTTCATTATCCGCAAAAATAGTATAATTCACAGGAAATGTCGAGAATTAAATATTATTACGACAGCGAAACCCTTTCCTATCGAAAAATAGAGAAAAAACGAGGGCGAAGAATAGGTTTTGCAATCATTGCCGTCATGGGAACTTTTTTGGCGGGATTTATTTTGTTGCTTGTTTATTTGAACCTCCCTCTAGTCGAAACCCCTAAGGAAAAGGCACTGAAACGGGAATTGAAAAATATGGAATTGCAGTTTGAGGTGTTGAACAAAAAAATGTCGCTTGCCGAAAAAGTCCTTGCCGATGTTCAGGAACGCGACAACAATCTTTACAGGGTTTATTTTGAAGCTGATCCGATTTCGGAAGAACAGCGAAAAGCGGGGTTTGGAGGAGTAAATCGTTACCGGAATTTGGAAGGTTATGAAAATTCAAAATTGATATCCGAAACCAGTCAACGTCTTGATATATTGATGAAACAAATTGTGGTTCAATCCAAATCCTTGAGCCAAATCACAGAAATGGCCAAGGAGAAAGAAGAACTATTATCAGCAATTCCTGCAATACAACCCGTTGAAAACCAAAATCTTAAACGTATGGCCTCAGGCTATGGAATGCGAATGCATCCGATTCTAAAATACAGAAAATTTCATTCCGGGATGGATTTCAGTGCGCCGCGTGGAACCCCGGTTTATGCAACCGGCGATGCGCGTGTGAAACAGGCCAAACGCGACGGCGGATATGGGAATTTGATTATTTTAGATCACGGTTTTGGTTATGAAACGTATTATGCCCATCTGCGGGAATTTAAAGTCTGGCGGGGCCAACATGTGGAACGAGGACAAATTATCGGATATGTGGGAAGCACCGGACTTTCCACAGCTCCGCATCTGCATTATGAAGTGCATAAAGACGGACGAGTCGTAAACCCCGTGAATTTTTATTACGGCGATTTAAACTCCGAAGAATACGACATTATGTTGGAACAAGCACAGATGGAAAACCAGTCGTTGGATTAATGTGATTCAGGATTTGAGGAAATCGGGTATAATAAATTTGACAGTCTCTGGGTTTCCCCAAAAAACAAAAAAGACTTTATCGTACATTTGAAAAAATTGAACCCGCGTATTCAAGTGAAATTGAAGGGGGACAAAGTTTTTGAAAAATGAAGCAAATAAAATACGATTTCCCTCTCACCATACACCACTCATAACATCCATGCACATCAATCTCCCCGAAAAACGATACTACAGCATTGGCGAAGTGGCCGAAGCATTTGACGTAAACACGTCTTTGATCCGTTTTTGGGAAAAAGAATTCGATGTAATCAAACCCAAGAAAAACGCAAAGGGGAATAGAAAATTCACTCCTGAAGATATCAAAAACCTCGAATTGATATATCACCTCGTGAAAGAACGTGGGTTTACACTCGAGGGAGCAAAAATCCATCTGAAAGAAGAAAAGAAAAAAGTACTGGACAATTTTGAAATCATCCGACAATTGGAAAGTATCAAAGCAGAACTCATTAAAATCAAAAAACAACTGTAACTTTTTTTGACGATGGTGGACTTATTTTATAGAGAGATTTAATTTTTTTTGAGGCTAGTAAAGACCATTTTTTAGATATAGAAAAAATTTAAATCACTTCTATATAAGACCTAAACCATAAAACGGAGTTTTTTATCTTTGTCAAATAATCAAAAACCAATATAAAATGAAAAAGTGGCTTATCCCCGTGGGTATAATCGTAGTGTTGGGTTTTATCATTTATAGCATGACCGCTGGCTTCTACAACAATGCCATCGAACTTAAAAACAATGCTGAAACTGCTTGGAGCAACGTGGAAAGCTCCTACCAACGGCGCAACGACCTGATTGGCAACCTGGTGAAAACCGTTCAAGGGGCCGCCGATTTTGAAAGAAGCACCCTTACCGAAGTGATTGAAGCAAGGGCAAAGGCAACTTCAATTAATGTGGATGCAGATAATCTTTCTCCTGCACAACTGCAACAATTTCAGGAAGCACAAAGTCAAGTTTCGTCTGCTTTATCCCGGTTGTTGGTCACCGTGGAACGCTATCCGCAACTTACCGCAACTCAAAGCTTTCGAGACCTGCAAGCTCAGTTGGAAGGTACAGAAAATAGAATCAATGTGGCGCGTAATCGCTATAATGAAGCGGTGAATGCGTTCAATACGAAAATCCAAAAATTTCCGAATAATCTCTTTGCGGGGATGTTTGGTTTTGAAAAAATGACCCGTTTTCAAGCCGATGCGGGAGCAGAAAATGCTCCTGAGGTAGAATTTGATTTCTAAAATTATATTTTCGAATTAACCGAAAAAGAATACCTAATCCACTAATTCCTTATTATGGCGGAAGTAAAAAGATTCCTATCCGAAAAAGATGAAGAAGAAATTGTTGCGGCTATTCGTGAAGCGGAAATGAAAACTTCCGGTGAAATCCGGGTGCATATTGAAAGGCATACCGACAAGGATCCTTTTGATCACGCCATTGAGATCTTTCATCAGCTGAAGATGGACAATACTAAACTCCAAAACGGGGTGTTGATTTATCTCGCCATTGATGATCATAATTTTGTGATTCTGGGCGATAAAGGAATCAATGATGTGGTGCCTGAAGGTTTTTGGGAAACCACCAAAGATCTGATGGCTGGTCATTTTAAAAAAGGTGATTTTAAACAAGGTCTAATCGATGGAATCTTGATGGCAGGCGAACAACTGCAAGCTCACTTTCCTTGGGATTCTAAAGGAGATATCAATGAACTACCCGACCAAATTTCAAGATAATTCAAAAAATATATAAAAAGAAAACCTACAAAAAACACGAAAAACTATCATAAGTCGGCTTTTGCCTCGTTTTTTGCTTTAGGATACTGACCCCTAATTGATAATGAATATTCCAAAAACCTTACATACACTTTTTCTCTTACCGATACTCCTTATTTCGATAGGGGCTTTTGCGCAAATGGAAGTTCCTCCAAAACCCTCGGTAGAAACCAGTGTGTATGATGAGGCAAATATGCTTTCTGCTTCTGAAAAAAGACAACTGGAACAAAAGCTTATTAATTATGCAGACACGACTTCCACACAAATCGTAATAGCCACTATTGAATCGCTGAACGGAGAATATATTGGATTGTTTGCTACAAAATGGGCTCAAGAATGGGGGATTGGACAATCTAAGCAAGATAATGGACTTTTGGTTTTATTATCGGAAACCGAGCAAAAAATATGGATATCCACAGGTTATGGCTTAGAAGAATACCTAACCGATGCGACCATAAAAACAATTATCGATCAAATCATTTTACCTGAATTCAGAAAGGGAAATTTTTATGCCGGACTGGATCAAGGAACAACGGCCATTTTTCAGGTGCTAAACGGTACTTTTGAAGGAGCTCCACAAGCAAAAGGTGGAGGTTTCCCAATCCATCTGATCTTTCTCGGAATTTTCTTTGTTTTTATTCTTATTGCCATTTTTTCCCGAAAAAACCATGGAGATGGAAAAGGAGGACGTCGAGGCGGAGGCTTGGATTTTCTGGACGTGCTGGTATTGAGCAGTCTCGGCAGCAGCATGGGACGTGGAGGACTTGGCGGCGGTAGCTTTGGCGGCGGTAGCTTTGGCGGTGGCGGTTTTGGCGGTGGTGGTTTTGGAGGAGGCTTCGGTGGAGGTGGATTTGGCGGAGGAGGAGCCGGAGGAGGCTGGTAAAATC
>CAYPGZ010000003.1:36238-58332 GCA_964410335.1 uncultured Flavobacteriaceae bacterium
GGCTTCGGTGGAGGTGGATTTGGCGGAGGAGGAGCCGGAGGAGGCTGGTAAAATCAAGATTCCTCGGCATTGCCTTTGCAAAACTTTCCGGTGGGAAGGTTTAATTTTCCACACCCTCTACATAGTCCTGTAAATAGTTGAAATTTTCTGTTAGTTTTCCATTTTCAGTGATTTTCGCGCGTTTCAGAATGCCGTTTTTATCGCCATTGAAAAATGCAGGCATCACATGGTTCAGAAACATTTCCCCAAACCCATCACTAGCGTCCTTTGGTAATTCACAAGGAAGATTGTCAACTGCCATAACTGTTATCGCTCCCAGTGCATCAAAATTCGTTTCATTTTCCATTTCCGGATCATAACCATAAAAAGGGTTTTCGATGGTGGAAGGACGAATCGTGCTGGGCACCGGTCCGTTGATGTCACAACTCACATCCGCAATTAGATTTATCTTAAAATCAGGACTTTTGGCCTCTTCGCGTGTGAAAAAATAAGGAGCGCCTTCTCCATAAAAATGTCCCGCAATAAAAAAATCTGCCACCTTTGCAAAACGGAAAAAATCCGATTCATAAGGACCGGGATTTTTATAAAACTCCTTTTTTATAAACTTACCTCCATCTTTTCTTTTGTTATAATCGGCAACATCAAGCATGCAAAAAACCGGTTCTTGGAAGTTTTTTTCGAGAAAAGTTTTCACTCCAACTTGTTTTATTTTTAAATGATCCAAAATTTCCTTTGCTCCGTGAGCCACTTTTCCACTGCCCGTCAATACGATTTTTATGTTGGGAATTTTGATTTTATCCAATTCCTTCAGAACGGCATCATAATCGGGAAGGGATTCCACCTTGGGCAAATCAAAGATTTCATCTCGAAGCCCCAAAGCTCTAAAACCGTTGTAGGCTCCCACGATACCTGCATAACGTCCAAAGCCGATCAGCCGTTTTCCCCATCCGTTGGTAATAGTTTCATGATCGTATAAAGTGATGTTTTTTTCTAAAATTGCACGGAGCAAATCCCGGTTATAAGGTTGCTTTTTTATGGTGTGCGAAAAGAAAAAATAACTCTTATTCGGAATTAGGGCGGATATGGGAACTTCTTTCACACCCAGCAACACATCGCAGTGAGATAAATCTTCCACCACGGGAAATCCCGCTTCAATATAGCTTTCATCCGGGAAAACCCTAATGTCCGAAGTTTCCACAAAAAAAGATGCTTTCGGGAATTTTTCTTGGGTTTCTTTTAATTTTTCCGGAGAAAAAACCACACGGCGATCAGGTGGGGTTTTACGTTCTTTGATAATACCGAATTTCATGAATAGGGAATGATTTTTGTAGCTTATAAAAATAGATTTCCAAAGATAATATATTCATTCTATCTTTGCCATGTTAGGAATTGCAGTGTTCACCGACTAAAAGTTTAGGCATTTAAGGATTAAATGTCACTGCAAATTGAATACTAAAAACGGGGTCGATTTGGTTTTGACAGCGAGAACCAATCGAACGGTAAGCACGTCGAGCGTTGGAACATTGCTCGTAAATCCCATGTTTCGACTTTTTTAAACGGCGAGAATAACTACGCCTTGGCTGCATAACCCGAAATAGAGTAAGGTTAAGCTTAATTCCCAACAAGGTTGGGAACCAAGATGTCTCGCGGCAGCCTTGATTTGCGGCGGCCGTACATGAGGCACCGGAAAAGCAAATATAGAACTTGCGGGACCTTGACGCAGGTTTGAAAATAAATCGAGGATAAGCGTAAAAGTTGGTGGCTTTCGGCCGGCTTTGCGTCGAAAATCAAACGAAAGCTAAGCGTGAGAGAAAGCCTTTTGATTGCTCGTTTGCACGAGGGTTCGAACCCCTCCGACTCCACATTCGCCCGCTTTTTTTGAAAAAAGAAAGCGGGTTTATTTATATTTCCTCTTTATCTCCATCCCATTCCGAAAAGCCTCCCAACAGGTTGTAGGTTTCTGCAAATCCCAATTGATCTAAAATTTCGCAGGCTTGCTGACTTCTTCCGCCGGAACGACAATACACATAATAGTTTTTTGATTTGTCCAGCTTTTCAATCTCTCCCATAAATTCGGTAGGCTGGTAGATATCAATTTGCCGAGCCTCGGGAATATGGCCTTCAGAAAATTCTTCGCTGGTGCGCACATCCAAAATAAAGGCGTTTTCATCTTTTTCCAACAATTCTTTCCATTGTTCTTGTGTCAAATCTTTCATAGCAATAAATTAAACCGTTTTTTTAAACGGATTTATAAAAATAGGGGCTACGAATTTACATGAATTGCAGCTGAAATAAAACTAAATGTTGCATAATTCATAGGGTTTTATGAGTTTGTTAACCACAATTTTCTCAGTATATCATGAAATTTGTTGACAAGCTTTTCGAAATCATGGCTGAGAAAAAAAAGAAAAGAAGATATATCTTTAAAAAAAGATATTTAATTCCCATAGGAATAATCGTTTTGCTGATTGCTTTTCGGTTGTATCTTCCTACTTTGGTGAAAAACTATCTTAATGAGGTTCTTGCCGATATTCCCGGATATTATGGCCATGTGGAAGATGTGGATATTGCACTCTATCGTGGAGCTTATGTGATCGATGGAATGTATCTCAATAAAATGAATGGGAAAACCCAAGTGCCTTTTTTAAATTTTCCGAAAAACGATATCTCCATCGAATGGAAATCTCTTTTTAAAGGAAAAATCGTTTCAGAAATCCTCATGACGAGCCCGGAAGTGATTTATGTTTTTGAAGATCATAAACAACCTGTTGAAGGAAAAAAACCCGATATCGATGATTGGACGGAAGCTTTGAAAGATATTGTTCCTATAAAAATCAACCACTTTGAAGTTCATGATGGAAAGGTGGCATTTGTGGAAATCCAATCCGAACCCAATATTGATTTGCATATCGACCAATTGTATCTCACGGCAGACAACCTTCGGAATGTAGTGGAGAAAGAAAGAGTTTTGCCTTCGCCCATCTCTGCAACCGGGGTGAGTGTGGGTGGGGGAAAAATGACCTTGGAAGGCAGCATCAATCTTTTTAAAGAAATTCCGGATATGGATTTGGAATTTTCCCTACAAAATTCCGATGTCACGGCTTATAACGAGTTCAGCAGCAAATATGCAGGAGTGGATTTCGAAAGTGGGGTTTTTGAGGTTTATAGCGAAATAGCCATTGCGGATGCTTACCTGAAAGGATATCTCAAACCCATGTTTATCGATACTAAACTCATTTCTAAAGAAGATAGTTTTTTGGAGAGTCTTTGGGAAGGATTTGTGGGGCTTTTCAAATTTTTGTTGAAAAATCACGGTACCGACACCGTGGCTACTCAAATTCCAATCGAAGGAGATTTGAAAGCGGTGGATGCCGGAGTATGGTCAACGATTCTAAATATTTTCAAAAATGCTTGGATTCAGGCTTTTAAAGGTCAGGTGGAGGGAAGTATCGAATATGAGGATGCTTTTCAGGAAAAAAAGAATACCCCCAAAAACAAAAAGTAAGTAATGTTTTTAGATAATTTGTTTTATCCTTTGAATCACCTTTTCCGGACTGATGGTGTACATTGCTTTTTCATATCCGGGAATTGTTTTATTTCCAAAAACTGAAGTGGGTAGAAAAGGAAATTTCGTTCTGTCCGGAAGCAGTTGGTTTTCTTCGGGCTGCTTAAAAGGAGCAAACCCTGCAAAAGGATGGGTTGCACCCCAAATTGTCAGTACCGGAACGCCAAATATTGCTCCCAAATGTCCGTTTGCACTGTCCATCGAAAGCATGAGATCTAAATTTGAAATTAAACTCAACTCTTCTTTGAAAGGTAATTTCCCTACTACGGAAATAAGGCTGGAATACTTTGAGGCGAGCTTTTCGGCCATTTCTGTTTCTTTTTTTCCTCCTCCAAAAATTAAAATTTGATAGTCTTTTGATTGATCTAAACCGGCAATGACTTCTTCCATCAATTCCGGGGGATAGGTTTTGGAGGGGTAGGCTGCCACGGGGGCAATTCCAATCCATTTTTTTGTGGAATTACCAATTAATTCCACTGTCTTTTCAGAAATATTTTTCCTTGAGAAGTTTTCAAAAGCTAAAAGATTTTCAGATAAATCTACCGAAAATCCCAATTCAGAAAACACGTCGGCATATCGCTGGTGAGTGGTTTTTAGAGGCCGGATTTCTTTTGGAGCATGACGGGTCAGCTTCTTTTTTTCAATCCTCCCTTTGTTTATTTTTCTGGATTTTATCCCCATAAAAAAGAAAAATAACCTTAGAATTTTTGTGCGTAACACATTGTGTAAATCTGCGACGGCATCAAAATCTTTTTTTCGCAGTTCGTTTGCCAATTTCCAAAGCCCAAAAAAACCTTTGTAATCTTTTTTCACATCGGCTGCAAAAACCGTCACATTGGGCAGGTCTTCAAAAAGCGGTACGAAAAACGGTTTTGTGAGAACAGTTATGTTTAGTTCCGGATAGGTGAGTGCCAGGTGCCGAAATACGGGAACAGTCATCGCCACATCGCCCAAAGACGAAAAGCGGATTGCGAGAATTTTTTGTGGGATTTGAGGATTGTTTGAATTCATATGATTTTAAAGCTATCCCTGTCTTCCAAAAAAGCCATTTTCTGTCGGATATCCATCAATTCGGTTTTATTCAAGGAAATAGTTTCGGATAATTCTTTTTCATAATCTTCCGTAGAAAGGAGGTTTCCCAAAGGGCCGTAAATCGCTGAATGACCGGAATAAGTATGTCCGTTACCGTCAGTCCCAATTCCGTTTACCCCAACCGAATAACACATGTTTTCTACAGCTCTTGCGCGCAACAAGGCATCCCAGGCCGGAATTCGCACATGTGGCCAATAAGCCACATATATCAATAAATCATATTCTTCCACATTGCGCGACCACACAGGAAATCGCAAATCATAACAAATTAAAGGACATATTTTCCATCCTTTAAACTCAAGAATGATTTTTTTGTTTCCCGGGGAAAAAGTTTTATGTTCTTCAGCATAGGAAAAAAGATGCTTTTTATCATATGTTTCATAACGGCCATCCGGGAAAACAAAATATAACCGGTTGTAATATTTTTGGTTTTCAGCAACGATAACACTTCCCGTTATGGCGGCTTGTTTTTTCTTCGCCGTTTTTTTCATCCAGGAAAAAGTCTCTCCCTCAGGTTCTTCGGCGAGTTTCTTTGCATTCATCGAAAATCCTGTAGGAAACATTTCGGGAAGGATTATTAAATCTGTATCGGGAAGGAGGTTTATTTTTTCGGAATAACGTTTTCGGTTCACAGCAGGATCTTCCCATGCAAATTTGCTCTGGAGGAAACTTATCTTTAAATTTTGATAGGGAAACATGCTTTTTCAAATCTTTTTCGAAGATACGGTTTTTGATAAAACCTACCTCCTCAAAATTTGTATCTTAGCCAAACAAACCGCAAATTACAAACCAATGTCCAGCATTTTTACAAAAATTGTCAATGGCGAACTTCCCGCCTATAAAGTGGCAGAAGACGAACAATTTCTCGCTTTTTTGGATGTAAATCCCAATGCAAAAGGCCATACACTTTGTATTCCTAAAAAAGAAGTAGATAAAATCTTTGACTTGGAGGAAGAATTATATGTTGATTTGATGCGATTTTCGCGAAGGGTGGCGCTGGCATTGCGCAAAACCGTTTCCTGCAAACGCATCGGAATGGCTGTGGTGGGCCTGGAAGTCCCGCATGTGCACGTGCATCTGATTCCGCTTAACCGTATGAGCGACATGGATTTTTCCAATAAAGTAAAAATGTCCGAAGAGGAATTTGAGTCGCTTGCGAAGGAGATAGGGAGGAATGTATAAGATTGATCATGTTTTTGGGATAGGAGTTTTTTGTTTTTGAAAGAAAGGAATTTGAAGGATTTTTTGATCGAGCGCTTAAACCTTGTTTTTCCTTTTTTTCAATTGAAGCTTTCTACTCAAGTCATGATAAATTATCGGAATAAAATACAAACTAATAAAAGTACCCAAAAACAAGCCTCCAATCACTACAAGCGCCAATGGCCTTTGAAGTTCTGCCCCTAAACCATCAATGAACAAAATGGGGAACATAGCGAGAATGGTCGTCAAGCTAGTCATAATGATAGATTTTAGCCGCATTCTCCCTCCCAAAAAAATAGCCTCTTTCAAGCCTTGTCCCTCCTTTTTGAGCATATTGATGGTATGGAGTTTTAAAATACTGTCGTTCACCACGACGCCACTCATGACCACAAAGCCTATTGCGGCCATGATGTTGATAGTATTGCCAAACAACCAGAGTAAAAGTAATCCAGCACCAATGTTTATCGGGATTTCCAGCATAACGACAAGAGGTTGCCAAAGGGATTCGAATTGTGCCGCCATGATAAAATAAAGGAGGAAAAGGGCGACCAAAACGACCATAATAAGTTCATTTTCCATTTCCCGAAATTCCATTTTGCTCCCTGCAAAACGAACATCGTACCGAGGGTTGTTTTTAAAGGAATTTCTTGCGGATTCCAATTGTTCCATGAAATCGGATTTGGGGTTTAAGCCAAACTCTAGATATTCTCCGGCCTTGTTGGCAGTAATGGTTTTATATTGTTGAATGTGTTTTGTGCTTATCAAGTTCTTTACGGGAATTGTTTTTCCATTTTCATTTAAAACAAAAAGCCCTTCGAGGATATTTTTTAACCCGATTTCCCCATAATCCAAGTTGATGGGGATAAAACGTTCCGCGGTTTTTAGGTTGCCAATAGAATGTTCTCCAAAAGCAGTTTTTAGTTCGTCAATCAATTTATCATGCTCCACCTTGTAGCGCAACAAAGCCTCATGAAGCACTTCTATGGCAATGCTTTCTTTCAATGGGATTTCCGAAACAATCCCATTTTCAAATTGCGAACGTATTTTTGGCAATTCCTTTTCAAGAGGAGCTTGGATATTTTTTTTGGAATATATCCGGGCAACGAGTTTTTCGTCTTCACCTCCAAAAATATATTCAAAAATGGTTTTGGGTGGGTTGAATTGAAAATCCGCGTTTGGGTATGCTTTTTTAATTTTTTCGTCGATCTGGTTTTTAGCCTTTGCCAATTTTTGAGGCGAGGGCAATTTCAAATATATTTTAGCCTGCGAAAAGTCTTGAGTTTCCTCCTGTTGCAGCAAAAAGTTCTGCTCCCCGATTTGGGAAAAACGGTTTTCGTAGGTTGTGATATCTTTCAAAAGAGATTGGATTCTGTTCCAGTTTTTATGCACGTTGATGTTACTGTTCCAGTCAATTTCCAAAACCGTTTCGCTTTGGCTGATTTTTGGCAATTTTGAATAAGACATGTTTCTGAACAAGAAAACCCCAAATAAAAAGAAGCCAATAGATAGTGCATAGATCATCCATTTCCTTTTGAAAAAATAGACCAGTCCTTTTTCATAACCTGTTTCGAATTTATTGGATTCTTTTTCTCGGGCAAACCATTTTCCGACTTTACTGTTTTTGACCTTCAACTGTTTAAAAACCGCAGGGATTAATAGGATTGAAACCAACAATGACGACCCCAAGCCGATAGAGACCGCCAAAGCCTGATCATAAAACAAAGCCCCAGTAATCCCGCTGAGGAACACCAAAGGAAAAAAAACGGAGCAAGTGGTCAGTATCGAGCTGATCAAGGGGGTAATAATTTCGTTGGTTCCCTTGGCGCAGGCTTCACCCAACGGCATGCCCGTTTCCAGTTTTTGATTGATGTTGTCGATGACGATGATCGAGTTATCGACCATCATCCCCACACCAAGGATCAAGCCCGACAAGGAGATGATGTTGATGGAAAGCCCGCACAAATACATTAGCAAAATGCTCAAAACCAAAGAAACCGGGATACTGACCGCGATGATTAAAGGGGATTTCAAATCCCTGAGAAAGAAAAACAAAATCAAGATAGCCAAGATGCTGCCCAACAACAAACTGGATTTTAAATTATTAATTGAAAGTTTTAGGAGCTTAGTCTGGTCTTGGTTCACGGAAAAATCGAGGTTGGGGTAATCTTTTTTGAAAGAAATTACAAGTTTTTCTAACTCTTCTTTCAGGTCATAAACCCGCGCTCCCGATTGTTTTATAATGGCAAAAACGATGGCTCGTTTGCCGTTGCTGTAAACTAATCCCCTTTCTTCCACGGATTTTAGCGAAACCTCTGCAAGCTCTTTCAGTCGAAAAAGCCTTCCACTAATGTTCAAAAAAATGTTTTCGATGTCACCAATCTGTTGAAGGGGATTTGAAAACTTGAAATTATACTGGTAAATCCCGTTCTGCACCAAGAGGTTCCCCAGCTCGAAGTTGTTCTGTTCGATGGCTTCAACCAGAACTTCGTTCGATAGCCCCAAGCTATTTAATTTGCCCCTTTTTGGGCGGACTTGTATTTCCGGTTTAGCTTGTCCGCTCATATCGGCCAAAGCGATGTTTGGAAGTTGTTCTATGCGTTTCTTGAGCACGGTTTCCGAAAATTCGCTTAGTTGTAGAAACCCCTCGTCCGTATATGTTCCTTCCAAGGAAACGCACAAGTTCAAAATGGGAATATCTGTTGCTGATGCCTTGATGACCCGTGGGCGTTCCAGATCGCGGGGGAGGTAGCCCAAGGCGGCGTCCACTTTTTCGTTGGCCTCGATAAAGGATAGGTTGGTGTCGGTGCCATATTCGTAGTACAGCTTCAGCACGGCAAAACCATCGCGGGTCTGGGATTCAATATCCTCCAGGTTGGCGACTTGGAGCAACCGGTTGCGCAAAGGTCTGGTGATATTTGTTTCAATTTCGCGTGCCGTGCCGTTGGGATAGGAAAGCCTGACCGTGATCTCCGGGATGGCGATGTCGGGCATCAAGGAAGTGGGAATCCGGAATGAGGCCACAATCCCTAATAACAAGACTGCAAAAGCGGCCATGAAGACAGCTACTGGCCTGTTGACCAAAAACCTAACCATCGTTTTTGGGTTTGGAAGGCAAGAAGGTGGCGTTTACCTTTGCATCGTGGGCCAAGTTCATGTTGCCGGAAACAATGATGGTGTCGCCTATTTCAATGCCTTCTTTTAGCGCATAGCTGGTGGTGTTTTCAAAAAGCACTTCCACGTAGTTCCATTTGGCCAGGCCGTTTTCGGTGGTAAAGACCACCTCGCGGTTGGAGCGCAGCACTACGGCTTCTTTGGGCACAACGACCACATTCCCGATGGGCTTGTTCACAAAAACTTTTACATGCATGCCCTCGATCAAGGCGCCATTTGTGTTTTTGACAGCGGCCTTTATTTCCACCAGCCCGTTTTCGCCCACCATGGGGTTGATCTCGGAAATCCGGCCTTTGTATTTTTTCCCCGGGTTTGCGTAATGTGAGATTTCAACTTCTTGCCCAATCTTCACAAAGGGCAGCTCCCCTTCGAGGATTGAAAAATAGACCTCAAAGTTTGTTTGGTCGATCAGTGTACAGAACACTTCGCCGGAAGTGATGTAGTTTCCCGGTTTGGTCTGGATGTTGGCCACGGTTCCCGAAAACGGGGCTTCTATCGAGGTTTGGTCGTAAAGGATTTGCATGTTCTCCACCGCGTTTTTCGCG
Source organism: uncultured Flavobacteriaceae bacterium (assembly GCA_964410335.1). GTDB lineage: Bacteria > Bacteroidota > Bacteroidia > Flavobacteriales > Flavobacteriaceae > DASSWG01. Next base: position 45,812 of record CAYPGZ010000003.1, read on the forward strand.
GCGAGCCAACCACTTTCCGATTTGAGGTTTCTCAAGACCAGCGTGTCGAGCCCGTCGTTTTGCGAGGCGCCGTAGTTTATCTTCAGCACCTTGAGCTTTCGCCCGGCCTCGGTAAGCTGGATTTTTGCCTTTTGCAGTTGGTTGGCCAAAAGCCGGTTGTCCAAAACGGCCAAAACCTGGCCTTTGGAAACCCGGTCGCCGTTCCTGACCAGGATTTTATCTATGCGGTTACTCGATTTAAAACGCAACTCGGTCTTCTGTGCGGCCTTGGCCAAGCCGTTGGCAACGATTTGTTTTTGGAAAGTTTGATCCTTGAGGATTTGAACTTTAACAAGTATTGAGTGAGCCGTTATTTCCTCATTATCTGTAACTGCTTTTTTCCGTGTCTGTTCTGCACAGGAAAGGAAAGCTAAAAGAAATAAAAAATAAAAAACATACCTATGGAATGTATTTTTTGGAAATATCAACCATATCATCTTTGGTAGGCAATTTTTTTTGATTTATCCACTCAATGACTGTTCCTTCTGAATCAACAATCAATAAAGTTGGATAACTTTGAATGTTGTATTTTTTTGCAATTTGAATTCCTTCACCTTTTTCCGCGTCATATTTTAGATTGAGAAAAGCTTTATTCATGTAAATACCAACTTGTTCGTCTGTAAGAACATTTTTAGTAAATGCGAGACAAGGGGCGCACCATGCAGTATAAAAATCGATGAAAATTGGTTTGCCTGTTTTTTTTGACTTTCTCAATGTCTTTTTGAAAGAGTCTTTTTCAAAATGGACAGATGTTTCTATGTTATCAAAAACAGTTCTTTTGTCTTTGACCAACTCCTGAAAATTAATTGCAGAATATGAAACAAATAAAAAAGCAACAAAGCCAACTGAAAACAAAAATCTTTGCAGGAATTTTTTGTTTATAAAAATAATAAATCCCATAAAGATGGTAATAGTAAATGCTACCCAACCATATATTTGTGGAATAACAAAAATCAAATAGACTGAAAACAAAAAAGCTGTTAAAACCACAATTTTTAAAAATCCGTTCTTTTTGAGTAAATTCATTATATGTTGATTTTTAATTCCAAAATAAGATAATCAATGGAATTATGGCATCCTGATTTTTCTAGTTGCATATTGTTCTTGACTGCCTCTAAGTTTATATAACAAAGTAGATTCCCCTTTTTGTTCGTTCCAATCGGCATTGGAAAAGAAGTGCCATAACCAAGGTCATTTTCTACATTGGAAATATCAAAAATTTTTTCGTTTCCCGTTTTTTTGTTTTTTATAAAAAGAAATGGTAATGATTTATATATGTATGGAAATATATAATGATTTTCAGTTTCCAAATAGAACTTGAAGTTTAATTTTTTGTTTGAAAATTTAGAATAGATTTGATCGATATCTTTTATTGTTTTTTTTTCATCCATTGAAATAATTCCTTGTCCAAAATCAAAAAAGACATGTTCTTCTATATCATTATCATGGATTCTATATATAGTATTTTCAAAATTTCTGTGAAACAAAAACCCATCTTCTATTTTCACAAATGAATTGTCGGGCAACATAGAATGCATCCTTGTAAAAGGAAAAAAAGTACTTAAAGTGTCTAAATCATTATTAGTCAGAGCCAATTGGTTTTGTTTGCTTCCCAAAACAAAAGCATAGCCTTTATTGGTCTTATGGAAGCGCGTAGCGGGCAACCCCAATTCTTTTGATTGAATGTATTCTCCATTACTTAAATTGTATACGAGTATTTGTCCTGGGACAAGAACCTCAATCTGTTCTTTGTCAGGCAGCAATAAGAAATCATAGGGAAGTGAATAACCACCTGGTCCGTCCCATTGACGACCTATATTGTATAAAAAATTTCCTGTTTTTTTGTCAAACACATAAATATCTCCAGATACAAATCTATCTAGGATGAAATACTTATTGTTATATGTTATTAATTTATCAATAACTCCTATAATCGAGCGGTTTCTTTTATCCAAACAAGTTGCATTTTCAACTTTAAAATAAATGGAAAGCGGTTCTTCCACAAAATTGGAATGCTCGATATAAATAGTCTTTTCATTTTGATTGGATTTGGCACACGAGGCCATAATTATCAAACAACAAATAAAAAAAAAGTGTTTCATCAAAAACATGTTTTTATTTCTGAAAATATCGAAAAACAAAGAGGCTGCATCTAACCTAACAGCCTCCTTTTTCACTATTTTTGTTACATACAAATAGTCGAAGCCCCACAACTGCAGGCAAGACCAGATCCATTTTGATGACAAACCTGCCTATCACCGGTTCCCCATCCAGGACAATCAATAACCTCCACATAGCATGGACAAGGTGGTTCTTCATCCTTTGCTTGGATTTGATTTGGAAACAAAGCAAAGCCTAATGTCAAAGCTAAACCCGCTCCCGCAATACTTTTCAAAACTTTGTTTTTCATAACTGTAAAGATTTAAGGTTAATAATGGTTGCAATGTAAACCAAAAAAATTACTCCCCCCCCCATTCTTTAACTAAAATTTAACGTTTTGTAGGGTAAGGTTTTAAGGTTTGTGTTTGGGCAATTTAATTTTAGTACGTTTACACCAAATTTTTTCCTTGCGGTTTTCAGCCTTTAAAATATTCAGCTCTTTCCTCATCCTGACGGCGGTGGGCTTTTTCCTGTTGCCGGAGCTTTCCGTCCGTCTCAACCCCAGCAAACGGCAACCAATCATTTCGGTGACCTACAACCTTCCGTATGCTTCTCCTAAAGTCGTGGAACGTGATATCACCACGGTTTTGGAAGCGGGTTTTGCCACCATCGAGGGTGTGCGGGAAATCAGCTCGAAATCGTCCCAAGGACATGGCTATATCACTTTGGCTTTTGACAGGGATATCCATTTGGAGCATGCTCGTTTTGAGGCGGCCACCATCATCCGCCAGCTTTATCCCAATTTGCCGGAAAACGCGAGCTATCCCATGATTACGACGAGCAACCCCGACGACCGGGAAGCCTCGGCTTTTTTGTCCTACAGCGTTTTTGCCCCACAAAGCCCTTTTGAAATACGGGAAACCGTGAAAACCCGGATCGAGCCTTTGGTCGGGGCTGTTGAAAACGTGGGCAAGGTACAAATTTACGGGGCTACGGATATGGAATACCAACTGATATATAAAACCCATCAGTTGCAAAGCCTTGGGCTCGGCACGGAAGATATTCTCAACGCTTTGCTGCGTCAATTTGAAAGGGCTTCTTTGGGCGGGGTTTTTTCGAGGAATGGCTATACTACCATTTCCGTGCAACCTTCGAACGAAAAAATAGATTGGCATTTTCCGGTCGCCAAAACCGGAGAACGGGTTGTTTATCTGGATGACCTGGTCTCGGTAAACAAAAAACCACAAGAGGCTCGGAGCTACTATCGTGTAAACGGAAAAAATTCGATCGGACTCAATATTTTCCCCACCGCCAATGCCAACACGATTTCCCTTGCTGAAAAAATAGACGCCCAAATGCAGCGAATTGAACAAGGCTTGCCACCTGGCTATGGGATAAACAAGGTTTTTGACAACACGGAATACTTAAAGCAAGAATTGGATAAGATTTACCTTCGGGCTTTTTTCACGGTTTCAATCTTATTGCTTTTCGTGCTGGTGGCAAGTGGGAGTTTTCGCTATTTGTTACTCATCTTAGTATCCTGCATTGCCAATTTGGGGATTGCCTTTTTGCTTTATTATGCCTGTGGGGTTCAAATACAACTGTATTCCCTGGCCGGGATCACAATTTCCCTAGGGCTGATCATCGACAACAGTATTGTGGTTATCGACCACCTCCGGAACCAGAAGAACATGCAGATCTTCATGCCGGTCCTGGCTTCTACATTGACCACTATCGGTGCTTTGTCCATTATCTATTTCTTGGACGCAGAATACAGGATGAACCTTGTGGATTTTGCGTTGGTCATCATTATAAACCTTGCTGTTTCGCTACTGGTCGCACTCTTCCTGATACCCACTTTGCTAAGAAAAATCCCGCTGTTGCCAAAAAAAAGAAAAGGTTTTTCAACCAAGCTAAAGGAAAGGTTTTACAGTTTTTACGAAAGGTTTGTTGGTCTTTTGGTTCGGCACAAGAAAATTGCCATACTTTTCATTGTCTTGGTTTTTGGGATACCGTTTTTCATGTTGCCCCAAAAACTGGAGCACAATGACACTTGGTTCCAAAAACTTTACAACAATACTATGGGGGATGAGTGGTTTCGAGAAAACGCCCGACCATATATAGATAAATACCTGGGCGGTTCGCTGCGATTGTTTTCATACTATGTTTTTGAAAATGCTTATTACGGACGGAATGAGGAAACCAAACTTTACGTGGTGGCGTCCATGGAAAAAGGCGCGACGGTACACCAGATGAATCAAGCCTTTGTAGAGATGGAAAACTATTTGCTACAATATGAAAATATCGAACAATTTTCCACACAGGTTTTTAGTGGCGATTATGGCCGGATGGAAATCACGTTCAAAGAAAACACGGCTTCCGGTTTTCCATATCTATTGAAAAACCGTTTGATTAGGAAGGCTTTGGATCTCGGAGGGATCGACTGGAGCATCTATGGTGTTGGCGAAGGATTCAGCAATGAGGACTATGGTCAACCTGTCAACTTTTCGATTATTGCAAAAGGTTACAATTACCGAAACCTAAACGCTTGGGCAGACACCTTAAAAAAAGGTTTGGAAACTCATCCCCGGGTAAGAAACGCCGTTGTCAGGGAAAACAGCTATTGGGCAAGTGAGCCCTCTTTCCGCTATGTTTTTGAACTTGACAAAGAAAAGCTGGCTCTGGCAGGGGTTTCCCCATTGGGAATCCTCGGCGAACTGAGGAAAAACACCCTTTCAAAATACCCGGATTTGTTTTTGAATATCCAAGGGGATTACCTCCCCATTCGTCTGGAATCTGAAACTTCAAAAAGCTTTGATATTTGGGATATCAAAAACACCCCTTTGAAAGTTTTAGAGAACACTATTACCTTAAAGAACATTGCACAAATTTCCAAGGAAAGGGAAGAAGAAAACATCTATAAGGAAAACCAAGAGTATATCCGGCGGGTGGAATTCCAATATGTGGGCACGGCAAAATTTGGTTCGAAATTTTTGGATGAACAATTGAAAATATTAGAAAAAAAATTGCCGTTGGGCTACACTTTTGAAAGCACCCAATATTCTTTTTTCCAAGACGAGGAAAACAACTATTTCCTTTTGTTGTTGCTGGTCTTGGGGATCGTCTATTTTATCTGTGCGATCTTGTTCGAGAGTTTGCGCCAGCCTTTTGTAATCCTGAGCGTTGTGCCCATTTCTTTTATCGGGGTTTTCCTTACTTTTTACTTTTTCGATTTTAATTTTGATCAAGGTGGCATGGCGGCTTTTGTACTATTAAGTGGTGTCACGGTCAACGCTTCTATCTACCTCCTCAACGATTTCAACAAATTGAGGAAACAAAAATCTTTTCTGAACCCCCAAAAAGCTTTTGTCCAAGCCTTTCGGCAAAAAATATTCCCAATTTTGTTGACCGTGTTTTCCACCATTCTTGGTTTTGTTCCCTTTGTGATGGGGGGTCAAGACGAGGTTTTTTGGTTTGCCTTGGGCGCGGGAACCATAGGAGGTTTAATTTTTTCCCTAGTTGGAATAGTGGTTTTTTTGCCCGTTTTTGCCCTGAAAAAGAGATAATTTTTTTCTGATTTTATTCCTAAAAAAAATCATCCCAAATTCTGTATCTCTTCCTGAGGATTGCGGCGTGCTTTTCTTTTTTGATTTATTCGAAGAATGGTAAATAATACGATGCATAACATCAACCAGATTATTCCTGCGATATAGCCCGCAACCACATCAGAGGCATAATGTGCTCCAAGATAAACCCGGCTGATGCCGATACTGGCAATGAGAAAAACAAGAATTGTGAAAATCGTCCACCGGAGATATTTTTTCATTTTTATATGGAAAATCAGGTAAGCCAAAAAACCGTAATAAGACATCGCACACATGGCATGTCCACTCGGATAACTGAGCGTTTCCACCGCAATCATCATATTTTCTATGGAAGGTCTTGCCCGCTGGAAAATTTCTTTGAGAAATTGGTTTGACAATCCTGCTACAATAATGACCAGCAGTAATTGAAGCACAAATCGCCAGTGGCGGAATTTCCAAAAAAGAAAGGGGGTGATGATGGCCGTGGCAATCACATAAGCCCAAAAACCACCGAAATCGGTGATAAAAAGAAAAAAATCATCAAATCCGGGTCGAAAAGACCAGAGGTATTCAAAAATGCGATCATCATAGGGAGCTAAACCCCCTTCTCCAAGTTCTTCAGTGATTTCTACAAATAGGTTAAGACCTACCACAGCTACCGCAAAAGCGCTGAAAGCCAATATGTAATAAGGGAAATCCTTATTTTTTAAGGAGAGGTGTCTTCGCAAGAAACGAATGGATTGGTCGAGTTTATGCTGAATAAATCCCGCCATATTTAAATCTTTTTCAATCTAATCTCAAAAATAGTTCCTTTTCCGGGTTCGCTTTTTAAAACGCGTACTTTTCCTTTGTGGTATTCCTCAATAATCCTTTTGACGAGCGACAAACCCAGTCCCCATCCGCGTTTTTTTGAAGTATAACCCGGGGTGAAAATTTTGTTAAACCTATTGGAGGGAATTCCTTTTCCTGTGTCAGACACCAAAATACGCACCCAATCGCCGCTTCGAACCAATTCGATTTGGAGTTTTCCTTTTCCACGCATCGCGTCGATAGCGTTACTGACAAGATTTTCTATTGTCCAACTGTATAATTGGTCATTCAAGTTTACATAAACCGGATTTTCAGGCAAATCGATTGAAAACTCGATGAGAGTAGAGCTTCGGGATTTTAAATAATCGTAGGCATTTTTTGTGGCTTCAACAATGTCGGTTTTTTTCATTTCGGGAATGGAACCAATTTTGGAAAAACGTTCGGTGATTACCCGCAGCCGATCAACATCTTTTTCAATCTCAACGATATAGGAAGGATTGATTTTTTCTCTCTTCAATATTTCTGTCCATCCCACTAAGGAGGATAAGGGTGTCCCGATTTGGTGCGCGGTCTCTTTTGCCATTCCTGCCCACAGTTTGCTTTGCTCATTGGCTTTGGAGGTGTCGTAAAAATAATAGACAATCACCACGAACAACCCGATAATTAAAATCACGGCCACGGGAAAATATTTTATGTTGTTCAGGATTGAAGAGTTGCCATAATAAACAATCACAAAGGGTTCTCCCTCCAAATCGATTTGAATGGGTTCATATTCGGATTTAAAATCTTCTGCCAGTTTGATGATTTCTTCGCGCGTCTCGATTTTTTCCGGAGGAATATTCGTCGTTTGATAATGATCATCACGCACACTGTGCACAATCATGGGGGTGGTGGTATTGGAGTTGATAATAGGCAATACCAAAGGACCGAGGTCGTTATTTTGTTTGATTTCTAAAAATGCCTGCGTCCAAATTTGCATTTTTTTACGCTCATTTTCCTTGATTTGTTCAAAGAAAATCGACGTATTCCACAAAACCAACGCAATGATTATCAAGGAAGAAACTATGATAAACCATCTGGTAAAATTGCGGTTGTCCAAATTCATTTTTTACAAAGTATTTCGGATAAAGGTAAATCCTTTTTTGCTGAACTTCACAAAGTAAATGGATTTTATCGCTTCATCCTTCCTTAAGAGATAGCGTAATTCATGCACATTGTTTATTTTTGAAAAAGACAAGAATCATTTCTCACCCATGCGCTGGACTTTAAAACCCAAACCTAATTTCGAAATTGTTGCCCATCTTCAAAAAGAACTCGGCATCGAAAAATCCCTCGCTTATTTATTGGCGCAACGCGGTATTGAGACTTTTGAGGAAGCCAAGAAGTTTTTCCGTCCTAATCTGAAAGATTTGCACGATCCTTTCCTGATGAAAGATATGGATATTGCCATCAACCGTATTGAAAAAGCAATTTCCTCAGGGGAAAAAATTATGGTTTATGGAGATTATGATGTTGATGGTACTACAAGTGTTGCTTTAGTTTCTACTTTTTTGGAAACCCTTACCTCGAATGTGGAAACCTATATTCCGGATCGGTATTCGGAAGGATATGGAATTTCATTTAAAGGAATTGATGTGGCTGCTCAAAATGAGGTTTCATTAATTATCGCCTTGGATTGCGGCATAAAAGCCCTTGACCAAGTTCGGTATGCGACTGAAAAAAATATTGATTTTATCATTTGCGACCACCACCGTCCCGGAGCAGAAATCCCTCAGGCAGTGGCCGTTTTGGATCCGCAACGTCCGGATTGCAATTATCCCTATAAAGAACTCTGCGGTTGTGGAGTGGGGTTTAAACTAATCCAGGCCATCGCCCGGAAACGAAATATCCCCAAGGAGAAATTGTTTCCTTATTTGGATTTAGTTGCCACGGCAATTGGAGCAGACATAGTTCCGATTACGGGCGAAAACCGGGTCTTGGCCTATCATGGCTTGAAGGTCATCAATACTAATCCGCGCAACGGCTTCAAAGCGATTATTGAGCACGTAAAAAAAAAGGAACTGACCATTACGGATGTGGTTTTTATCATTGCACCCCGAATTAATGCTGCGGGAAGAATGAAACACGGCTTGCACGCTGTGGAATTATTGAAAGAAAAAGATTTGGAAAAGGCTCGAAAATATGCAGCCGAAATAGAACAGTTCAATTCTGACAGGAAAGAAGCGGATATGAGCATTACCCAAGAAGCTTTGCAGCAAATCGAGAGCAATGGAGAAAAAGAGAAGTTTTCTACCGTTGTTTATGACGAAAAATGGCACAAAGGCGTTCTTGGGATTGTGGCATCCCGATTGACCGAAACCTATTATCGCCCCACTTTGGTCTTCACAAAAAGTGGAAAAAAACTCGCAGCCTCTGCACGTTCAGTAAAAGGTTTTGATATATATAATGCCTTGGAAGCTTGCAAAGAACACATCGAACAATTTGGAGGGCACAAATATGCCGCTGGCTTGACCCTCGAAGAGTCGAAATTGGAGGCTTTTAAGCAAAAATTTGAAGAAACCGTTCAAAATACCATCGATAGAAACCTATTGACGCCTGAAATTTCCATTGATGCTGAGTTGAATCTTCATGAAATTTCTCCAAAGTTTTACAGGATTTTAAAACAATTTGCTCCTTTCGGACCGGGAAATATGACGCCGGTTTTTCTTTCTAAAAATCTTTCTGATACCGGATGGGCAAAAACCGTGGGTGCCGAAAATGGACATCTGAAATGTACGGTCCAACAACTCCCAAATAAGCAATTTATCAGTTGTATAGGCTTTGGTTTAGGAGATAAACACAGCTTAATTTGTAAAGGTAAAACCTTTAATGCCGTATATTCTGTGGAGGAAAATGAGTGGAATGGAAATGTGTCGTTGCAGTTGAAATTACGGGATATACGATGTTGAATTATTATATTTAAAAATATATTCCTCATTAGTTAAGAAGAAAAGGGAAGTTCCGTATTAAAAAATTGTCTTGCTGTAATAAATGGGAAGCCTAGACCAAAAAAGGCATATAAAAATCATAGATTGCTGAAAATGATGTACCTTTGTATCGATTTGGAATTTCTGTAAAGTATGAAAGGACCATTGTTTTATTCAAAAATCCTCCTGTTTGGAGAATATGGAATCATTAAGGATTCCAAAGGCTTGTCCATTCCATATAATTTTTACAACGGTGCATTAAAAACCGAAACTTCACTCACCGATGAAAATAAAAAATCCAACCTTGGGTTGAAACGTTTTTCCGAATACCTGCTGGATTTAGAAAAAAACAATCTCGGTTTGGTTAGTTTTGATCATAAAGCCCTGAAAAAAGATATCGAAAACGGAATGTATTTTGACAGCAGTATTCCTCAGGGTTATGGCGTGGGCAGTAGCGGTGCTTTGGTAGCTGCGGTTTATGACAAATATGCGGTGGACAAAATAACGGTCTTGGAAAACTTGACGCGAGAAAAGTTATTGAGCTTAAAAGCTATTTTCGGAGAAATGGAATCTTTCTTCCACGGAAAATCTTCCGGTCTAGATCCTTTGAACAGCTATTTGAGCCTACCCATATTGATAAATTCTCAAGAACATATCGAACCCACAGGCATTCCTTCGCAAACCAAAAACGGTAAAGGGGCGGTATTTTTGCTCGATAGTGGAAGCGTGGGCGAAACCGCGCCAATGGTGCAAATCTTTATGGAAAACATGAAGCAGGAAGGTTTTAGGAAAATGCTGAAAGACCAGTTTGTGAAGCATACCGATGCCTGTGTGGAAGATTTTTTAAAGGGCGATGTGAAATCCCTTTTTGGAAATATCAAAAAACTTTCGCACGTGGTTTTGGATAATTTCAAACCGATGATTCCCAAGCAATTTCATAAGCTTTGGAAGCAGGGAATCGAGACCAATGCTTATTACCTGAAACTCTGTGGCTCAGGTGGCGGCGGGTATATTCTTGGGTTTACCGAAGACTTGCCCAGGGCCAAAACTGCCCTAAAAGATTACCGTTTGGAGGTGGTCTATAATTTCTAAGACTTTTTTTTCCAATGTTGTCCAGAAGGAACAAAATTTGGCTTTTCAAATTGCTGAGTTTGTTCTCGGTGGTGCGAGGCTATAACATTCTGGTTATCGTCATTGCACAATACCTCACTTCAATTTATATCCTCGCGCCGGGAAAACCCTTAGGAGAAGTGCTTTTTGATATTCACCTTTTTATACTCGTTGTGGCCAGTGCGCTTTCCATCGCTTCGGGTTATATCATCAATAACTTTTACGACACCGAAAAAGACCTGATCAATAGACCTGCAAAGACCATGCTGGATAATTATGTGAGCCAGCGTACAAAGCTTTCAGTTTATTTTGTGATGAATTTTATGGCCGTAATCCTCGCAAGTTATGTCTCATTCCGCACCGTAATATTTTTTTCGCTCTATATTTTCTTCTTGTGGTTCTATTCACATAAATTAAAGAAATACCCTTTCATCGGAAATTTAACAGCCTCCGTTTTGGCCATCGTCCCGTTTTTTGTGGTCTTTGTATATTACAAAAATTTTGACCACGTGATTTTTGTACATGCTACTTTCCTGTTTTTGATTCTTTCCCTTCGCGAATTGGTCAAAGATTTGGAAAACCTCAAAGGCGATTTCGCACAGAATTACCACACTATCCCGGTGGAATATGGCGTGAAGTTCACCAAACAAATTGCCACGATTTTGGTGGTGCTTACCCTGATCCCGGCTTCAATATTGTTGTTTTACGGTTTTGAAATCGGGTATATGCATTATTTCTTTATTTTAAGCGTATTTGTACTAACAGCCTTCCTGTTCTTCCTATGGAAATCCAAATCAAAACTCCAATTTACCTTGCTTCACGCCTTGTTGAAACTGGTTATTTTCGCCGGGGTTTTCAGTATTCTTTTGATTGATGTGGATGTGGTGTTGAACAGATTGATTTGACGCCTTGCAGAGTAAACTGGACCACAAGTGATTATTTTTTAGAATAACCAACTCTTCGAGATGCCTTGCGTAGGTTGATTAATCTCTTGCGTATTTTTCCTTTTTTTCCGGTAATGATATAAAATTGATTCTCAATCCATAAATCCCACTTACCTTTGCAAAAAATGAATGATGAAACGAAAGGGAAAATCTACACAAAAACCTAAAAAAAAGGATTTCGGGAAAGGAGCAAAACTGCAAAAAACTCCTAAGCTCGATGCCCAGACCAAAGATCCTTCTGCGGGAATGCGCCTCAACAAATACATCGCCAACTCAGGCATGTGCTCCCGCCGTGAGGCTGATATTTATATCGCTGCAGGTAATGTGCAGGTTAATGGAAAGGTAGTTACGGAAATGGGTTATAAAGTGAAGCTTTCCGATGAAGTGAAATTTGACGGAAGGCGAATCACACCGGAGAAAAAAGAGTATATCTTATTGAATAAACCCAGCGGCATTTACGTGACCGGAAGCCTTCACAAAGGCCATAAAACCGTCATGCAGCTGATTGCAAACGCCAGCAAGGCTCAACTGGCTCCCGTGGGAAATATGGAAACCGGTGCCAGTGGGCTGTTGCTTTTTACCAACGATGGCACGCTTGCCAAGAGCTTGGCAAAACCAAAACACGGCATTCGTCAGATTTTTCATGTAGAACTTGATAAAAACCTCTCGGAAGAAGATTTGGAAAAAATACGAGAAGGAATTTTCCTTGAAGAAGGAAAAGTGAATATCGATGATATTTCTCATGTGGAAGGTCAGTCAAAGCGACAAGTGGGAATAGAGTTGAAAAGCACTAAACCTAAAGTGGTGCAACGCCTTTTCAAAAAACTGGGTTATGAAGTTTTAAAACTTGACCGGGTGGTGTATGGAGGATTGACCAAAAAGGATTTGCCCCGGGGGCGATATCGACAATTAACCCAACAGGAAATCATCAACTTGGGGATGATATAAAAAAGTTGGTAGTAGAATAC
>CAYPGZ010000004.1:0-3904 GCA_964410335.1 uncultured Flavobacteriaceae bacterium
TCGTTGTTCCGCTGCAAATGTTTAATTACCGGCAACTTCATCGACTAAAGATTTTAATGGTTCTAATTTGTTTGTTTGTACTTGATTTACAAAACTCCCGTTTTTGAAGGTGGCAAAAGTAGGCAGGTTATCCACGGTGGCCAACTTTCGCGATTGTGGGAATTTTTCGGCATCGGCTATCACGAATACCGCGTTTTGGGTTTCCGTGGCCATTTTTTTGAATTTGGGTTTCATCAAACGGCAATTTCCACACCATCCGGCAGAAAATTGTACGACGACAACCTCATTTTCAGAAAGGATTTCTGATAAGTTATCCTGTTCGAGTTCTTTTATCATGATTAAAAATATTTATAAATTAAGACTTGGGATTCGTTTATGGAAGGACAAACGAATCCCAAATCAGGGTCAAAAAAAGACCTTAGTTTTTGGAAAGGTATTCTGAAACGCCTTTGTGATCGGCGGTCATAGCTTCTTTGCCTTCTTCCCATTCTGCGGGGCAAACCTCTCCTTTTTCTTGCACGTGCGTATAGGCATCGATCAAGCGAAGGAACTCTCCAACTTTTCGGCCCAAAGGCATGTGGTTTATACTTTCGTGGAAAACAGTACCTTCTTCGTCGATAAGGTAAGTGGCTCGATAGCTCACATTGTCCCCTTCAACAGTGTAATGCCCGCTGTCTTCGTCATAGTGCTCGTCAGAAATATCCAAAATTCCCAAACGGCTGCTCAAGTTACGGTTTGAATCAGCGAGGAGGGGATAAGTAATTCCTTCAATTCCTCCGTTGTCTTTTGGAGTATTCAACCATGCAAAATGCACTTCAGGCGTATCGCAAGAAGCTCCAATCACAATGGTATTTCGCTTTTCAAATTCAGAAAGCGCGTTTTGAAAAGCGTGAAGCTCAGTAGGGCACACATAGGTAAAATCCTTTGGATACCAGAACAACACTACTTTTTTGTTGTTTTTTTTGGCTTCTTCCAAAATGTTGATTTTGAAGGTGTCGCCCATCTCGTTCATCGCATTTACCGACAAATCGGGAAATTTTTTTCCTACTAGTGTCATGTTATTGTTTTTTAAGTTTGAATAGTGATTTTAATTAGTGCGAAAATACTTTATTTTGTAAGCTTTAAGGAAGGCTTTCCGCTCATAATTTTTTATCGGATTATAGATTGTGATTATCGTTCTTAAAGCTTGATATAATTTTAATTTATTTTTAATATTGTCGATTTTGACTTTGACCCGGCAATTCTAACTTTACTGATTATGAAGCTACTTCTAAAAAACATAAAAGAACTTCTCCAAATTCGCGAATCCGGAACACCCATCCTTAAAGGGAAAGAAATGGGGGAGTTGCCGAAAATGGAAAATGCGTGGTTACTGATTGAAGGAGAAAATATTTCGGATTTTGGAAAAATGGAAGAGCCTCTTCCGGAGGCAAATGAAATTCTTGATGTAAAAGGAAAAACAGTATTTCCTGCCTGGATTGATTCGCACACCCATTTGGTTTATGCCGGAAACCGGGAACAAGAGTTCGTTGACCGAATAAAAGGAGCTACTTATGCAGAAATCGCTGCCAAAGGGGGTGGAATTTTGAACAGTGCCAAACAATTGCAAGCCTTGGAAGAAGAGGAGCTTTATCGTCAATCTGCGAAACGTTTGGAAGAGGTCATGGCGATGGGAACCGGCGCCGTTGAAATTAAATCCGGATATGGTCTAACGCTTGAGGCCGAGATGAAAATGCTGCGCGTGGTAAAACGGTTAAAAGAAAATTATCCTGCTCAAATCAAAGCCACATTTTTGGGAGCACATGCCCTGCCCGAAGAATTTAAAACCAACCGAAAAGCTTATGTGGATATGGTAATCGACAAGATGTTGCCTCAAATTGTACATGAGAATCTTGCAGATTATATCGATGTTTTTTGTGAAGACGGATATTTTACGGTGGAGGATACCGAGCGGATTTTGGAAGCCGGAAAAAAATACAATCTTCCGGGAAAAATTCATGTAAACCAATTCAATTCCATCGGAGGAATTCAAGCCGGAGTAAAGCATCAAGCGCTAAGTGTTGATCATTTGGAAATAATGAATCCTGAGGATTTCGAGGCTCTAAAAGGTTCCAACACCATTCCGGTGGTTTTGCCTTCCTGCTCCTTGTTTTTGGGAATACCATTTGCTCCTGCGAGAAAAATTATCGATTCCGGACTTCCTTTGGTTCTTGCCACAGATTATAATCCGGGAAGTACGCCCAGCGGAAATATGAATTTAGTGGTTTCACTGGCGTGCATCAAAATGAAAATCACTCCGGAAGAAGCTATCAACGCAGCCACACTCAACGCTGCATATGCAATGGGGCTCGAAAAAACCCACGGGTCGATTACCAAAGGAAAAATCGCTAATTTAATTGTGACCGAAGAAATCCCTTCTTATGGCTTTTTGCCGTATTCATTTGGAAACAATCATATCGAACAGGTTATTCTCCGAGGGAAAAAAATAAAAAAAAGCATCACATAATGAAATTCAATTTTTACGATAGGGAAGATATTTTAAACTTTGTTTCCAAGAGGGAAGGGGAGATTAAATTCGGGGAAGAGGTTGCACTTGTCCAATCTTTTGAGGAGATAAAAGACAAGAATGCGGAATTCGTCATTTTTGGTATTCCCGAAGATATTGGCGTACGAGCAAATTACGGAAAACCGGGAACTTCCACGGCTTGGAATTCTTTTTTAACTGCATTTTTAAACATTCAAAAAAACGGTTTCAACTCCCCCCAAAACACTATTTTATTAGGCGAAATCGATTGTGGGGAGTTAATGAATAAAGCCGCTTCCTTAAATCTCGAGGACGAGAAAAATCTTCCAAAACTCGGGCTTTTGGTTTCTGAGCTGGATGTGTATGTGGCTGAAATAGTGGAGCAAATTCACTCCGGCGGAAAAACTCCGATAATCATCGGTGGAGGTCATAACAATGCTTACGGAAATATTCGTGGTCTTTCAAAATCTCTGGGAAAGCCCGTGAATATTTTGAACATCGATGCCCACACAGATTTGAGGAATACCGATTATCGCCATAGCGGAAATGGGTTCAGTTATGCCAAAAAAGAAGGATTTTTGAAGAAATATGCTGTTTTTGGGCTTCATATAAATTATACGCCCGAATATATTTTTGAAATGCAAAATAACTCGGACGAATATTTATTCGATTTATACGAAAATATGATTTCCCTTTCTAGAGCCGAAAAAACACAAAGGTTTCAAAGAAGTATGGATTTTCTGGAAGCTTCATTCGGTTTGGAAATCGATTGTGATGCGATTGAAAAAATGCAAAGCAGTGCGATGACGCCAAGTGGTTTTTTATTGGATGATATTCGCGCTTTTTTGCAAATTGCTAAAAAAGAAAACCCTTTTTATCTTCACCTCTGTGAAGCTTCGGCTCAACAAAGCCCAATGACGGGGAAAGCTTTGTCTTACCTGGTATCCGATTTTATTCGAAAGAGCTGAATGTTCCCATTTTCGGAAAGTTTATTTATTCCAGAAATAGAGGCCCCTTTGGTTATTGAGAGGCCCCTTTGGTTATTGTTTAATTCAGATATTCCCGACAAGCTTCCACGCATTCCCGACAGGCTTTTGCACATTCCTTACAGTGTTGTTGGTCGTGTTTTTCACATTCCTCGGCACAACGTTCACAGGTGCGTATGCAATACTCCATAAGTTCCCGGATGTCTTTATAATCCGTCATCAAAAGATGGCTCAACGTGCCACATACTTCCGCACATACGTGGTTCATCCTCATGCAGTCTACCATTTCTTGAACATCATTATCATTCAGACATGCATTCGCACAATAATTGCAATAGTGAATGCAATTGCTTAAAACCTCAATTAGCTTCTCATTGTTCATCGGTCTTTTTTT
>CAYPGZ010000004.1:4004-8396 GCA_964410335.1 uncultured Flavobacteriaceae bacterium
AATAAGGGTTCAGAATTTCCTTCCCGTTAGAGAGCCAGTAAGCGCCTTTGCCTTCAAAAGCCATGGGGCAGTATTGATAATATATTTGACCTGAATCTAGACCTGCTTCGGTAAGTTTTAGCATTTCTTCGGTGAGGTATTGAAATTGTCTGCGCAACACTTCTAAATCCTCGGTTTTGGTCATTTCCAAAACGATATCCCCCATTCTGTTCGAATGTTCCATTTCCTGAAGTTTTTCTTTTAGGTCGGAAGCGGATTTTTGAGTTTCCTTCACATCAGAATTTACCAAAGCGGTTTTCACTTGGATATAACCCAAATAGGCTTCATTTACAGCATTGTCTTTAAATTTTGCCTCTAATTCCGCGGCTTTATAGGTTTCTTTTTCCATCTCCACGGTTTTTACTTCGGGAGTATTTTCTTTTTTGTCGCTTTTGCAGGAAACAATAGCAATCAAACAAATTAAAAGAAGATAATATTTCATGATGTTGATTTTTTAAAAATTCGCCCAAAGATAGGAAACTCATCCCTTATTTCCTTCTTTTTGTTGCGTGCGTTGAATATGATTTTGATAATAAAATGCAGGCAAAAGCAATAAAATAAATAACGGGTGTATCAAGAACCGGCGTATGTAAAAAAGGGTGAAATAATAATCCGGAGAGAGGTTGAAGACCAGCCAACTAAAAGGCAGAATTAAAATTAAAAAAGCCAGTACATAAAAATAGAACGAAAAATTAAGGATACTCTTTTTTTGAAATGCGATAAAAAGAATTACAAGAGAGATCAGGCTGTTGAGCCAAAATCTGAAAATTGTATTTAAAATCAGCTGCCATTCATCAAAAACAGGGGGAGGTTTCGTTTTAAAATCACTCTCATAAAAAGCAATCAAAGGATCATAGAACAACTTATCTTCAAAAAAACGTACTAAAACCAACAACAAGAATAAGCCCAGGATAATCAAAAGTTTGAAAAAGATTTTCATTTCTTGGATTGTTTAAGCACATAGTTTGTCCAGAGAACCCACAACAAAAAAACGACGCCGTATATCACAGCGGGAAAAACGATCTCGTGTAGTAAGCTTTCATATTCCGGATATTCATAAATACCAATGGTCAACAAAGCGATACGTATCACATTCAGCACGTGGATAAGGGATGCTCCTGCAAGGGAAAAAAGCAAAACAGGTTTCCATTTTTTTCCAAAAGCAAGTACAAAGGAAAAAAAGAGGATTATCACACTAATTCCGTTGCAGCCTTCGATAACGCGCACGATAATTTCCTCGTTTATGGTGAGGGCAATTCCTTCTGCAAATGGATGGGGAAAGGTGGAAGAAACATACCCCATCGACTCAATCAGGGCGCTACTTTGTTCAGCCACTAAATAGGTAAAAATCTCAGGATAATAATTGTCCGAAAGACCATACACCAAAAAAAGTTTATACAGTAGTGCTAATATCAAATAACTTCCTCCAAACCATAAAAGAAACCGGATTACGGCCTTGTTGTGCTGAATAATTTTGAGCATGATATGAAGGTGATTTTTAAATCCGAAAGTTATACTTTTTTTTATAAATCAATGCATTTGGTTATTTCGGGTTAATTTTGCAAATGAAAAAATATTTGGGGATGAACTTCAGCGCTCTTAAAACAAAAACTGTTGCTATTCTTGCGCAGCATGAATTATCGGTCGAAAAACGATTGGAAGAAATTTGTGAATTGTTGAAATCTTCGGTTTCTCACTACAATTGGGTGGGATTTTATTTTAAAAACGGCGAAAAAGAAGAGCTGAAATTACGCGCATTTGCAGGAGAGCCCACCGAACATACCATTATTCCTTTTGGAAAAGGGATTTGCGGACAAACAGCGGTTTCCGGGAAAAATTTTGTCGTCCCCGATGTGGAATCTCAGGATAATTATCTTTCTTGTAATATCCATGTAAAGGCCGAAATCGTGGTTCCTCTTTTTGTGAAAGGTAAAAATATAGGTCAAATCGATATCGATTCTCATCAGTTGAATCCTTTCAGCGAAAAAGATGAACGCTTCTTGGAATTTGTAAACCAAAATGTGGCTAAAATATTAAATACCAACCTAGTAACATGAAAAACCGTTTTCAGAAACACATCGAAAAACTTCAGGACAAGATAACTTCCTCTTTGGAAAGCATAGACGGAAAAGCCGTCTTTCAAGAAGATTTATGGAAACGTCCAGAAGGGGGTGGAGGCCGAACCCGGGTTATTGAAAATGGAAACATTTTGGAGAAAGGGGGAGTGAACATTTCGGCGGTGCACGGCGCATTACCCAAAACCATGCAAGATTATTTCAAGGTGGACGAGGCCAATTTTTTTGCGTGTGGATTAAGCTTAGTGCTTCATCCCAAAAACCCTTTCCTTCCAACCGTTCACGCCAATTGGAGATATTTTGAAATGTACCACAAGAACGGAAAAGTAATGGATCAATGGTTTGGTGGAGGACAAGATTTGACGCCCTATTATCTTTTTGAAGACGACGCCCAACATTTTCATCAAGTTTGCAAAAAGGTTTGCGATCGATATGACGAAAGATTTTATCCGAAATTCAAACAGCAATGTGATGAATATTTTTGGAATTCCCACCGAAATGAAGCGCGCGGAATCGGCGGATTGTTTTTTGATTACTGCAGACCCACCGAAGAAACCGACCTCGAAAAATGGTATGATTTTGTAACAGAAAGCGGAAATTATTTCCTGGAATCTTATGTTCCGATTATTGAAAAACGCAAAGAGCTGCCTTATTTTGAAAAACATCGTAATTGGCAAGAAATTCGCCGTGGACGCTATGTTGAATTTAATTTAATACATGACAAAGGCACCCTTTTCGGTTTAAAAACCAATGGTCGAATAGAAAGTATTTTGATGAGTTTACCGCCAAAAGCACAATGGTTATACGACTACCATCCCGAAGCAGGAAGTGAAGAACAGAAATTGGTTGACGTCTTAACCAAACCCCGGGAATGGGTTGTCAATTGAGGCTGAATATATTTAACTTCTCAACAGGCTTATCCTTTATGAATAAAAGGAAGACCTTTATTTGAAGTGAAGAAAATAATGCATATCATTCAAATAATATATTTTAAAACATGCTAATCCGAAACCGCCGTCTCCGCACCTCTGAAGCCATTCGAAACCTCGTCCGGGAAACCGTTCTGACACCTCAGGATTTTCAGGCTCCCCTATTTGTTGTGGAAGGAAAAAACCGCAAAGAAGAAATAGATTCTATGCCTGGCTATTATAGGCTTAGCCCGGATTTACTCGAAAAAGAGGTAAAAGAACTCTGGGGTTTAGGAATCCAATCCGTTTTATTGTTTGTGAAAGTTCCACAAAACCTGAAAGACAATAAAGGCACCGAGGCTCTCAACCCTGAAGGATTGATGCAAAGAGCCGTAAAAACCGTGAAAGATGCTGTTCCCGGGATGTTGGTGATGACGGATGTTGCCCTCGATCCTTATTCTTCTCTGGGACATGACGGAATCGTGGAAGGAGGAAAAATTCTCAACGATGAAACCAATTCTGTTCTCGCCGAAATGGCCTTATCTCATGCTCGTGTAGGCGCTGACTTTGTAGCCCCCAGCGACATGATGGACGGGCGGGTTCTGAAAATACGCGAAAAACTGGATGAAGAAGGTTTCCAAGACACGGGCATTATGAGTTATAGTGCAAAATATGCCTCTGCTTTTTACGGACCATTTAGGGATGCATTGGATTCTGCTCCTGCTGATCAAAAAGATGTTCCCCGGGACAAAAAAACCTATCAAATGGATTTTGGTAACAGCCGTGAAGCAATCAAAGAAGCATTGATGGATATTGAAGAAGGAGCAGATATCGTCATGGTAAAACCCGGCTTGTGCTATTTGGATATCGTACAAGAGGTGAAAAACGCAGTAGATGTTCCCGTTTCGGTTTATCAAGTCAGCGGAGAATATGCCATGTTGAAAGCCGCTTCTGAAAAAGGTTGGTTGGATCATGACGCCACCATGTTGGAACAACTTACTGCAATTAAGCGTGCGGGTGCAAATTTTATCGCCACTTATTTTGTAAAAGAAGCTGCAAAATTGATTTCGTAAAATTCTAAATCGATTTAGCAAAAAACGAAAATTTAGTTTGGAAGAGAAAGACTTGTATAAAACTATCGCTACCCAAACCGGAGAAGTATTGTTCAAAGACAGGAACAGCAAATTTTTTGGCGTAGCTTTTCCGGTGAAAAATGAGGAGGAAATCAAAGTAAGTTTAGAAACCTTAAAAGAAAAACATCCCAAAGCACGACATTTTTGTTATGCTTGGCAATTGGGTAAACATTATGAACATTACCGTGCAAATGATGACGGAGAACCCACAAATTCTGCCGGAATGCCCATTCTCGG
>CAYPGZ010000004.1:8496-14666 GCA_964410335.1 uncultured Flavobacteriaceae bacterium
AAATACATTTTCCTCCTCGCGTACAACTCATAAAACCGGTCGTCTTTTAAATCGTCGATAAAGAGGATGCTTTCCCCGGTACTTTTCATCTCCGGGCCGAGCTGTTTGTTCACGTTCGGGAATTTATTGAAGGAAAACACGGGTTCTTTAATGGCATAGCCGTCCAATTTTGGATTGAAATCAAAATCCGATAATTTCTTCTCGCCCAACATGATTTTTGTGGCGTAGTTTACATACGGCTCGCCATAAGCTTTTGCGATAAACGGTACCGTTCGCGATGCCCGTGGGTTAGCCTCGATGATATAAACCTTATCGTCCTTGATGGCAAACTGTACATTGATCAAACCCACCGTATTCAATGCCAATGCAATTTTTTCGGTGTGGTCTTTAATCTGTTGCATCACCAGATCACCAATATTGAATGCCGGCAATACAGAGTGAGAATCTCCGGAATGTATCCCGCAAGGCTCGATATGCTCCATAATGCCAATAATTTGTACATTTTCGCCATCGCAGATCGCATCGGCTTCGGCTTCGATGGCACCGTCCAAATAATGATCGAGCAAAAGTTTGTTATTGGGGATTTTCCGCAACAAATCCACCACGTGCTCTTCCAAATCCTTCTTATTGATAACGATTTTCATGCCTTGACCACCCAAGACGTAGGATGGGCGCACCAAAATCGGGAAATCCAGTTCGTCGGCAAGTTTCAGTGCTTCATCAGCGGTGGTCGCCACACCAAATTCGGGATAGGGGATATTATTTTTCTGTAATAGGGTGGAAAAACTTCCACGGTCTTCCGCCAAATCCAAGGATTCATAGCTTGTCCCCATGATTTTTATGCCATACCGATCGAGCTTTTCGGCCAATTTAAGGGCGGTTTGTCCGCCGAGTTGAACAATCACCCCTTCCGGTTTTTCATGCCGAATAATATCGTAAATATGCTCCCAGAAGACTGGCTCGAAATAAAGCTTGTCAGCCACATCAAAATCGGTAGAGACCGTTTCAGGGTTACAGTTGATCATGATGGTTTCGTAGCCACATTCCGCGGCAGCCAAAACTCCGTGGACACAACAGTAGTCAAATTCAATTCCCTGCCCGATCCGGTTGGGACCGGAGCCTAAAACCACAATTTTCTTTTTATCCGTGACCTTGCTGTCATTTTCGGTGTATCGTTTTCCTTCCGGAGTTTCGATTTCAGCTTCAAAAGTAGAATAATAATAAGGCGTTTCGGCCTTAAATTCTGCCGCACAAGTATCCACCAGTTTATACACCCGGTTGATATTTAGTTCTTCCCTTTTTTTATAGACCTCACTTTCGTAACAATCCAACATATGGGCAATCTGCCGGTCTGCAAAACCTTTCTGTTTGGCTTCGAGCAATAAATCCCTGGGGAGCGACCGAATTGTATAGGTTTCTATTTCTTTTTCCAGAAAATGCAACTCCTCAAATTGCTTCAGAAACCACATATCTATTTTGGTAATATCATGAATCCTGCTTAGAGGAATTCCCATTTGGATGGCATCATAAATGACAAATACTCGATCCCAACTGGCATGGGTAAGCTTATCGATAATTAAATCATAATCGGTATAGCCTTTTCCATCAGCACCAAGTCCATTGCGTTTTATTTCGAGGGATTGTGTGGCTTTGTGAAGAGCCTCCTGAAAAGAACGTCCGATTCCCATCACTTCTCCCACAGATTTCATTTGTAATCCCAAAGTACGATCGGAACCTTCGAACTTATCGAAATTCCATCGTGGAATTTTCACAATAACATAATCCAACGTGGGCTCAAAAAGTGCAGAAGTTGATTTTGTGATTTGATTGTTCAATTCGTCCAAGTTATAGCCAATGGCCAATTTGGAAGCGATTTTGGCAATGGGATACCCCGTAGCTTTACTAGCCAAGGCTGAAGATCGAGACACGCGCGGATTGATTTCGATAGCGATAATATCTTCTTTTTCGTCAGGGCTAACCGCAAATTGAACATTGCAACCGCCGGCAAAATCTCCAATGCTCCTCATCATTTTAATCGCCATATCGCGCATGCGTTGATAGGTCTTATCAGAAAGGGTCATTGCCGGAGCAACCGTAATTGAATCCCCG
The DNA here is from genome assembly GCA_964410335.1 of uncultured Flavobacteriaceae bacterium. Taxonomy (GTDB): domain Bacteria; phylum Bacteroidota; class Bacteroidia; order Flavobacteriales; family Flavobacteriaceae; genus DASSWG01. Next base: position 10,606 of record CAYPGZ010000004.1, read on the forward strand.
GTGTGAATGCCCATCGGATCCATATTTTCAATGGTACAAATGATAACGACATTATCATTTTTATCGCGAAGGAGTTCCAATTCATATTCTTTCCAGCCCAGCAAAGCTTTGTCTATCAACACTTCATGTATAGGGGAAGCTTCCAGCCCGCGGGTCAGCAATTCATCGAATTCTTCTTCCTTATGGACAAAAGAAGCCCCACTTCCTCCGAGGGTGAAAGAAGGCCGGATAACCACCGGAAAACCGAATTCTTGTGCCACTTCCTTTCCTTCGAGATAGGAGGTTACCGTTCGTGCCGGAGCCACGGGAATTCCGATTCTTTCCATCAACTGCTTGAATTTTTCACGATCCTCAGTAATATTGATGGCATCGATATCAACCCCTATTAATTTTACATTGAAATCGTCCCAAATGCCTTTTTCATCTGCTTCGATACAAAGGTTCAAAGCAGTTTGACCTCCCATGGTGGGCAAAACAGCATCTATTTCGGGGTGTTTTTTCAGGATTTCGAGAATGGATTTTGTGGTAAGAGGTTTCAGATAAACATGATCGGCCATCGACGGATCGGTCATGATTGTGGCGGGATTGGAGTTAATCAATACTGTTTTTATTCCGTCTTCACGAAGAGAGCGGAGGGCTTGAGTTCCGGAATAGTCAAATTCACAGGCTTGGCCGATAACGATAGGGCCGGAACCTATAATCAGTATACATTTGAGGTCGTTGTTTCTGGGCATTTGGTCGAAAATAATGTTTGTTTTTCTCTTCTCTCCACAATTTCCCGGAGAGGTTTCTTTATCTCATTCTTCAAAAAATCAATTTCCCTTGAAATTAGGCGAAAAAAAAGGCGTTACCTTTAAAAGTAACACCTTCTATTTTTTTAGTTTTTAAAACCATATCAATGCTTGTGGCGAGGTTCGGATGAAACAGAAACTTTTTTCCGGCCTTTGGTCCTTCTTCGCGCCAATACTTTGCGACCGTTCACACTTGCCATGCGTTCACGGAAGCCGTGTTTGTTTTTTCTTTTTCTTTTTGAGGGCTGAAATGTCCTTTTCATCTGTAATTTTTTATTTTTTTATGGGCAGATGAAACTCATGCTGTAGTTCCATCTGATATAGCTTAAGTCCTAAATAGCTTATTAAACGGTTTTTTTAAACCGCCGGCAAAGATAGGAATTGTTTTTGGAGTGACCAATGTGATGAGGAAAAAAATTCTTCTAAAATTTCTTTTTTTTCAATCGGGAATAATTATTTGATATCCGCCGACCTCAGTATCGCTTCCAGTTCAAAAACATTGTCTCGTTTTTGGGATGAAGGCTTAAAAACAAAACCTTCCAAAACCACATAGCGGTCATTTTTCTCGTCACGCACGGCATAATTGATAAACGGTCCGGCCATAAAGGCGTTTTCCACTTCCCAGGTGCCTTTGGTCAAATAAGCAAATTTCCCGTCGATTTTAGTTTCAAAAAGATAGGGAGCATAGGCTTCTTACGTAATCATATAAGATACTTCCGTGGGAACGGGGATATATTTTTTCCCGATGGAATCCCTCATTTGAATAATATTTCCCAGTACATCATCGCCTTTGTCAATAACTTCCATGGGGACTTCATAAATCAGGATTTCCATACTGCCTTTATTCATGTCTTTCCGTATCCAAAAGAACTCGTCGGTATTTTTTGCATAGCGATAAGCAGTTGGAAATTTCAGGGAAAGGCCGAGATTTTCTTCCAACAATTTATCGTCTTTTAGGGATTTACTCATTCTTCTGAGTTGTTCTTCCAATTCGGACTGCTTAAACCGCGAAATTATTTTTTCTGAATTTTCATTAAGTAAGTCAATAATTTCTTTTTCGGAAGGAGCCGTTACCAATACTCCGGTTTGAGGACGGGCAAAAGAATCGACTAATATGCCAATTCCGGCTTGGGGGCTTTTTCTCACTTGCAGAAAAATTCTTCCTTTTCTTACAAAACCTTTAAACAAGTCCGGTGAAATTTGATCGAGGGTGAAAAGGGGCTCTTGTTGGGGCAATCCGCGTACGTTTCGGGCAAAATGTTCACGCACACTTTCGCCAACATCACCTTTCCACAGGGAGTTTTCAATGACGACGGTCAGGTTATTGATATTTCCCGAAGAGGTGGGAAGAATAACCTTTTCTTCCTTGCAAGCGAGACAAAGCCCAAGGAACATAATGAGCATAATCTTTTTCATGATGGTTTGGTTGATTAGGAAGACGCTTTTTTCAGCCTTTAGTGAGTTTTAACGTCATCCCCGGTTTGAGGGAAGTACCGCTAATATCGTTCCATTTTTGAATTTGCTGCACCGTAAGCCCGGGAAATTTTTGGGAAATGCTCCATAAAGAGTCTCCTTTTTGAACGGTGTAGAGCATTTCCTTGGACTCAGGAGTCGTTTTTGTCTCTGTTTCAACTGCAATGGCAACAGGCTTTTTGGGGTAAATTGTCAAGCGTTGCCCGATTTTGATGTTGCTGCTTCTCAATCCGTTCCAACGTTTAATATCACTTACTCCGACTCCGTATTTTTCGGCAATTTTACCTAAATAATCTCCGGGACGAACACGATATCTCACTTTATCTTCTGCTTCGTAATATCGGGGCAGCTTTTCTTTGCTTTGTGCAATTTCTTCTTTCACATAACCATAAATTGCATCTTCATTGGCAATAAAAAGTCCCGCTTCGCGAACCGGTAATCTGAGATAGTAATTTTTATCTTTTATATAAGGAATAATATCCAATTTATAACTTGGATTCAGGAAGGACAATAGGTCTTTACTGATTCCTGTGACTTCTGAAATGTGATCAAAAGTGAGCAACTCCTTAACCCGAATAGTATCTGTTTCAAAATAAGTAATTTCAGGAATATCCGGCTGAAACCCGTGTTCCTCGGCATATTCAAAAAGATACATGGTGGCAAAAAAAGCGGGTACATATCCGGCTGTTTCCCGAGGTAGAAATTTGCGTATTTCCCAGTAATCGGTGTTTCCGCCACTTCTTCGAATTGCCTTGGAAACATTGCCCGGTCCGGCATTGTAAGAAGCCAGTGCAAGATTCCAATCTCCAAACATCTCATATAATTTAGAGAGATATTGACATGCTGCTTCTGTGGCCATCAACGGATCCATGCGTTCATCCACATAACTACTCACCCCTAAGCCGTGCATTTTTCCTGTGGCAAACATAAATTGCCACAATCCTGTTGCACCAACCCATGATTTTGCCCGAGGATTAAGCGCAGATTCAACTATTGCGAGGTATTTTATTTCTAAAGGAATATCATATTTTGCCAAACGTTCCTCAAACATCGGAAAATAATAGACACTGAGCTCCATCATCCTTTCCATGACATTTTTGTCTCGTTTTAAATAATAATGGATGACACTTTCCAGCGAAGAAGAATAATTAATTTTCAAGGGCGTTTTTGCGTCGATTTTTGCCAAACGTTTCTTTAAAGTTTCCGTGGGCAAATCCTTATACACTTCTTCTTCGTATGGTGCATCAGCCACAGCTTTACTCATTTTTGAGTATAAATCAGAGTTGAGCAATTCGTGCAACCAAATGGAATCTATACGTTTTGCATCGGCGTATTCTTTAAAATTAAAGACAGTGGAATCTTTTAAGGTCAACTTAAAGGGTTTTTTTTCCTCTAAATCCTCTGATATTTTGGTGATTTTTAAACTGTCTGCAACGTGTAGGGTATCGCTTTCCGGAGAAGGCGCCTGCGCAAGGGAAATTGGGGTATAAATCAAAAAAAGGATTGATGCCAGTATTCTCATGCCGGTTTTCTTTAACGCAAAATTAAGCTTTTAGTTTGAAACGTTGAGTTTTGCAAAAAAGTACTTTGCTGTCATTCAGAACGAAGTATTGTGAGCCTTAGCAAAAAAATCGAACGGAAGAATCTCAAAAAGCAGCGTTGAGACTCCTCGCTCTGTGCGGGATGACAACTCGTTTTTTAAAGTATTCAGAGTTCTTGCCTACAAAATGAAAACAAACTTGATAGCCTTCATTTCTTAAAGTTTTCCTGAAATCGCTGCGATTCCCGGAAGGGTTT
>CAYPGZ010000004.1:14766-24888 GCA_964410335.1 uncultured Flavobacteriaceae bacterium
ATAGCCTTCATTTCTTAAAGTTTTCCTGAAATCGCTGCGATTCCCGGAAGGGTTTTTCCTTCGAGCATTTCCAACATCGCCCCGCCTCCTGTAGAAACATAGCTAACAGAATCGGTAAGTCCAAATTTTTTGGTAGCTGCAACACTGTCTCCACCGCCCACTAAGGTGAATGCTCCCTTAGTAGTAGCCTGAGCGATGGATTTTCCCAATTCCTTAGTTCCGTTTTCAAAGGGTTTCATCTCAAAAACTCCTACCGGACCGTTCCACAAAATGGTTTTTGAGTTTATAATTACTTCGTGAAAATTTGCAATGGTTTTCGGTCCGATATCTAAGCCCATCCAACCTTGAGGAATGTCGTTGATTTCTGCTATTTTGGTATTAGCTTCGGCCGAAAAAGCTCCGGCAATCACGGCATCAACCGGCAAATGGATTTTTACGCCTTTTTCTTCGGCTTTTTTCAAAATATTTAATGCAAGCTCCATTTTGTCTTCCTCCACGAGTGAATCGCCTACTTTTCCACCTTGAGCTTTAATAAATGTAAAAGTCATTCCGCCTCCAATAATCAAATGATCGATTTTATCCAAAATATTCTCTATCACCCCGATTTTGGTGGAAACTTTTGCTCCGCCTAAAATGGCTGTGACCGGTTTTTTTGAGGAATTCAATACTTTATTAAGGCTTTCGATTTCTCGAGCGAGTAGGTATCCAAAACATTTTTGCTCAAAAAATTGGGCTACAGTTGTTGTGGACGCATGAGCCCTGTGTGCCGCTCCAAATGCGTCATTTACATACACATCCCCCAATTCGGACAACTGTTTTGCAAAAGCTTCATCGCCGGTTTTTTCCTCTTTGTGATAGCGCAAATTTTCTAATAACAGAATTTCTCCCGGCAACAATTGTTTAGAGGCTTTCACGGCTTCTTCGCCGATGCAATCATCCGCAAAACGTACTTTTTTACCCAAGATTTGGGAAACCGCTCCTCCAATATTATAAAGAGAAAATTTCTTTTCGCGATCTTCGGGTCTTCCTAAATGAGACATCAGCACAACACTTCCGCCTTCATCAAGGATTTTCATGATAGTAGGTTTGGCCGCTTCAATCCTTGAAGCGTCGGCCACGTCCAATCGTTCGTTCAAAGGAACATTAAAATCCACACGAACCAGCGCACGTTTTCCGTTAAAATTTATGCTGTCAAGAGTCTGCATTGGTATTCTATATTATTGGGTATGCCATATTTTTTTCAAAAGTACTATTTTTTGAACGTATGAAGTCTTTTTTGGTGTTCCATCTAAAAGGAAATTCACTCATTTAAAGCCTAGCTTTATTCTGAAGATTCCTTTTTGTATTTTCGCCCTGATGTTGTTTTCAGAAATATTAGGCCTTGAGCATATAAAAAATCACTTAATCAGCACCGCCGATAGAGGACGGATTCCGCATGCACAATTGTTTGTGGGATCCCATGGAAGCGGCACTTTGCCGATGGCCATTGCTTATGCACAATATATTTTATGCGGCAATCAAAATGGGGAAAACACAGAAGGAAATATCGCCTGTAATTCAAAGCTCAACAAGCTTTCTCATCCTGATTTGCATTTTGCTTTTCCTATAGCTACCACAGAAAAAATCAAATCCAACCCCCTTTGCGATAATTTTATCGGAGAATGGCGCGAGTTTGTGCTCACCAATCCTTATTTCAGTCTTTTTGATTGGTATAAAAAATTGGGAATCGAAAAAAAACAAGGGAAAATCGGAAACGATGAAGCTTTGGAAATTATTAAAAAACTTTCCATCAAATCCTATGAGGGCGGGTATAAGATTTTGATTATATGGCAAGCAGAAAAAATGAATGCTTCTTCTGCCAACAAGCTTCTTAAGCTAATCGAGGAACCCCCGGAAAAAACCTTGATCATTCTCATTGTGGAAGACGAAAGTCAATTGTTGCAGACCATTCGTTCCCGATGTCAGATTTTGCGTTTTCCACCCTTGGGAGAAACGGTTATAGCAGACGCTTTAAAGAAAAAAACAGACCCCACCAAAGCAGGAATCATCGCTCGGCAAGCTAATGGAAGTTATGCGGCTGCTTTACATCTTTTGGAAAATGCAGAAAATAATCAGCAATTCGAAAAGTGGTTTATTACCTGGGTGCGTACGGCTTTTCGCTCCAAAGGAAATAAATCAGCAATTATGAGCTTACTTTCCTGGAGCGAAGAAATTGCAAAGACAAATCGCGAAACACAAAAGAGTTTCTTGTTGTACTGTACCGATTTTTTTCGTCAAGCCATGCTGACCAACTACGGGGCAAAAAAACTGGTTTACCTCGCTCCACAAACCGATAATTTCTCTTTACAAAAATTTGCTCCTTTTGTGCATGCGGGGAATATTTTCGAAATCCAAAAAGAACTGCAAGAGGCTATATTCCATATTGAACGCAATATCAATGGAAAAATCGTTTTTACGGATTTATCCATCAAACTCACGCGCTTGTTGCACAAAAAGGAATAGAAAAAGCGAAATAAAGTTTACTTAATGCTATCTTGAATAGCCTTGGATTCATAATTTCCATTAAGCGCTTTCAACACATCTTGGGTTATATCCAAACCTTCCTTCGCATACAGAATATTGGCAAGATCGGTGGAGCCAAAAATGTAGGTATAGCCGTGTTCTTTTCCATATTCTGCTACCAAAGTTCGTACTTCCTCCACCAAAGAATCCGTGGCCTGAGAGGTTAAGCGTTGCAGTTCAGAGCTTATGATGCGCTCTTGTTGTTGCAGTTGACCTTGCTTGGTCATCAACTCTTCTTCTCTTTGTTGACGCTCACTAAGGCTCATGTTTTCAGCAGCTTTTTGATATTCCTGAACTTCCTCCTGAAAAGACTTGGCAATGGAGTCCAAAGTTTTGTTGACTCGCTCGGATCTTTGAGTGAATTTCTCCTCCAATAAATCCATGCCTTTGTATTCTTGCATCAAAACCAAATTATCAACATAAGCCGTTTTTTCTTGGTTGCAAGAAGTAAATAATCCGATGGTCAAAATAATAAAGAATGCTTTTTTCATTTTATTGGAGTTAGTATTTAGCCGACAAAAATAATGAACCTTTTCAAATTTGTTTCCCGGATGAAGTTTATTTTTTTGAAAGCTACAAGGCTCTATTTTCCCTCAAAAAATTAAATATAATTTATTTCTATGGATTTATAATTTACAATAAATAGCCTTAATCGAAAATGGCTCGATTTCAGCCTTTTTGAGCGCGTTTTTGAGTAAAGACAATATAATTAGCACTTGCATACCAAAAACCATCTCTACGCGTGATTTAAAGCTGTTTTTAGTGTAAAGGGGGTTTATTTTATACTTTAGGTTATTTTGAAGCCTTCTTTTTCAAAATATAGATTAAGGAAGAATATTCTCCTGAAGAATGTGCTTTTAGATTGGACATCCAACCTATCTGAAAAGCTTTTAGAAAATTGGATTTTCCCGATTTATTTTTTTCAGAAAGCAAGCTGACATAATAGGAATCGAATTTCAAAGGAAGCGTTTTGATTAATTTAAAATCTGCCGCTCCAAACAAGGTTTCAATCGCATTTTTTGAAAAGTGCCATAGATGTCTCGGCACATCATAAGCTGCCCAAAATTCTTTGTAATATTTCGCATCATAACTTTTAAAATTGGGTACGGCAATAATCAAAACCCCGTCCTTTTTCAACAAGCGTTCGAGTTCAGCAATCTGATTTTTTAAGTCGGGAATATGTTCTAACACATGCCATAAAGTAATCACCTCAAATTGTCCTTCATGAAATTTTTTGGTGTCTTTATTTAATGATATATTTTTATTTTCAGCAACTTTTCGCGCCTTCTCGTTGGGTTCGATTCCATGTATTTTCCATCCGGATTTTTGCGCTGCTTTCAGAAAATCACCGGTTCCGGCTCCAATATCCAGGATATTCCCTTTTTGCGGATAAAAAGTTTCGAGCAATCGAATTTTGCGTTTCAGCATGATAGCCTTCACCACTTGATAAAGCCGGTCTATTATCGATTTTTTTGAATCTGTATGTGAAATATAATCCTCACTTTGATAATATTGCGGCAGTATCTCAGCAGAAGGTTGCGGTGCGGTAACCAGCATGTCTTTATTCCGGTCGTATAAAAGTTTGAACTCTTCTCCTGAAACCAGAAAATCGGTACAAGTGAGAAAATACGAAAAATATTGAGGGTTGTCGGTGCCCAAAGTATTTCAATTTCTATTTATAAATTTCCTATGTTCCACGTGGAACAACGTAAAAAATCATCTCCCCAAATAAACCAATAAAACTGAAATATCACTCGGATTTACTCCGCTTATTCGCGAGGCCTGCGAAACGGTGGCCGGTTGAATCTCGTTAAGTTTTTGTCGTGCTTCAATCGACATAGATTTGATTTTTGAATAATCAAAATTCGATGGGATTTTTAGATTTTCCAGTCGGTTTAGTTTTTCAGCATTTTGTTTTTCCTTTTCGATATAACCGGAATATTTCACTTGGATTTCGGTTTGTTCGAGGATTTCATCATCCAGATTTTCCTCGGAAATATAATTTTTTACCGCTATAAAATTTTGCATATCTTCCATAGAAATATCCGGTCGGGAAAACAATTTAAACATCTTTCCGCTTTGCGAAATTTCAGCTGATTTATTATTAATTAAAACCGGATTTGCTTCCTCGGGAGAGATACTGGTTTCTCTGAAAAAATCCACAAACTTCTCTGCAGCTTCTCTTTTTTGCTGCATTCTTCGCAAGCGCTTTTCGGAGGCCAAGCCTAACCGGTAGGATTTTTCTGTTAAACGAAAATCGGCGTTATCTTGACGCAAAAGGGTGCGGTATTCCGCACGAGAAGTAAACATCCGGTACGGCTCTTCCGTTCCTTTTGTGATTAAATCATCAATCAATACGCCGATGTATGCTTCATTGCGTTTCAAAATAAATTCTTCTTCTTCCCGTGTTTTCAGAGCAGCATTTATTCCTGCCATCAGGCCTTGAGAGGCGGCTTCTTCATAACCGGTTGTTCCATTAATCTGACCTGCAAAATAAAGCCCGTCAACCAATTTTGTTTCCAAAGTATGTTTCAACTGAGTGGGTGGAAAATAGTCGTATTCAATGGCATATCCAGGACGAAAAAACTTGACATTTTCAAATCCTTTCACCGCTTTTAAGGCTTCATATTGCACCTCTTCGGGCAAGGAGGTGGAAAACCCATTTACATAATATTCTATTGTATTCCAGCCTTCGGGTTCTACAAAAAGCTGATGCCGGTCTTTATCTGCAAATCGGTTGATTTTATCTTCAATACTCGGGCAATAACGCGGCCCGATACTTTTTATTCTTCCATTGAACATCGGAGAACGATCAAAGCCTTTTCTCAACAAGTCATGAACTTCCGAAGAGGTGTATGTCATATGACACGAGCGTTGTTTTGTCAAGGGTTTTGTTATATCTGAAAAGGAAAATTTTTGAGGTTTTTCATCTCCGGGTTGTTCGATCATTTTAGAAAAATCCAGCGAACGGCCGTCCACCCTCGGGGGTGTTCCGGTTTTCATTCTTCCGGATTCAAAACCCAACGCATTTAGTTCAGCAGTAATTCCTGTTGCAGCCCTTTCCCCTGCTCTTCCTCCCCCAAAATTCTTTTCTCCTATATGAATTAATCCGTTCAAAAAAGTTCCGTTGGTTAGGATAAGGGTTTTACTGTTGATTTCGATTCCCAAAGAAGTTTTTACACCAATGACTTTTCCGTTTTTCACCTTTAACCCGGAAACCATTTCCTGATAAAAATCCAAATTAGGCGTTTGTTCTAACATCAATCGCCAGTCCTCTGCAAATCGCATTCGGTCGCTTTGCACACGGGGACTCCACATGGCAGGCCCTTTGGATTTGTTCAGCATTTTAAATTGAATTGCACTGGTATCGCTCACGATTCCGCTGTAGCCTCCCATGGCATCAATTTCACGCACGATTTGTCCTTTTGCAATTCCACCCATGGCGGGATTACAAGACATTTGTGCTATGTTTTGCAGATTCATAGTGATGAGAAGGGTCTTGCAACCCATATTGGCAGCAGCAGCAGCGGCCTCGCTTCCGGCATGGCCGCCTCCTACTACAATTACGTCATATTCTTTATTAAACATATTCTTATCCGTAAAAAAAATTGTTTTTGCTGCGTTTCGAATTAATTATCAGCAGCAAAACATTAAAATTCCTCGGTGTTTTTTGGGAGTAAATTTATAATTGTTCCACGTGGAACAATTTAAGTTTCTCCTCTTCTTTTTCTTTCATTTGTAAGACTTCATCCTTGGTTTTGTCTTTATAACCACAAAAATGCAGGAGTCCATGAGCCATGACCCGACGCAGTTCGTTTTCAAAGCTTGTGTCGTAATTGAGGGCATTTTCTTTCACGCGTTCTGTGCTAATATGGATTTCGCCTTGCAACATTTTCCCCAGAGAATAATCAAAACCAATTACATCGGTGAAGGTGTGGTGATTGAGAAAGTCTTGATTAAGTTCCAATAATTGCTCATCATTGCAAAAAATAAATTGCAATTCCATTATTTCTTTGCCTTCTGAAACGGCAATTTTCTCCAACCAGGTTTTGATTTGCTTTTCGCCGTTTAGTTTAAAATCGTTTTTAAAAATGAATTCAATCATTGTTTTTGAAATATTCCTTAACCAACTCTTTATAATTTTGGCGCAAAGGTAAGTTTTGGCGATTTAAAATCTCCGTAGTGTTGAAATATTCCTTGGCTTTCTCTAAACTCGTATTTACAGGATTATCAAAATCTTCTAAATTGGTTTCAGATTCGCGGCGATTTTCTTTTTCTTGTTTATAGCTGGCGTTTTCAAGTTTCAACAAACGATATTGCATTGCAATAATTTTTTCCAGGGTTTCCTGATTGAAACCTTTCATTAGCAAATCGTTTTCGATATCCTCCATATCTTCAAGAATTTTCTTTCCTTCACGGCCGAGACCGAGTTCTTTGATTTTATCTTCCAGCTGGTTTCGGAGAAGTTGTTGTTGTTTATATATCTCATATAATTCCCCATTCATACCTTCTTGGCCGGGTTTTGAGGAATTGCCGTCTGGTTGATCTTGGCTGTCATTCCCATCTCCTTGCTGTCCTTGTTGTCCTTGTTTGCCTTGTTGTCCGGATTGAGATTCACTTGGTTTTTCTCCTTCTTGCTGCCCACTTTGTTGACCTTGCTTTTTCATGCCTTCTTGCATGGATTTTGCAATTTCTTCTTGTGATTTGATAATATCCGGCAATTGAAATCCTTGCCCTTCCCCGGATTTTGGCTGTCCCATTCCCATCATCTGCATTTGCATTTGATTGAGAGTTTGGCTCAACATCAAAGCCAAATCATTGGCTCCGGTAATGGTATATTGCTGATTAGAAATAGCCTTATAGGTTTGATTTTCAGCTAATTGCTCTATTGATTTATCTAAATTGAATTGAATATCGGTTAATTTTTCAGTGATTTTTGGCGATATCATAGGATTGCGCAGAGCCAAGGCAAACAAACTGTCATCAATGTGTTTAAAGTTTTCACGTAAAACATTTTGACGTTTTAATTTCTCGACATAAGCCGGGTTTTGCTGGCGAATTTCGTTGAAATCCTCCATTAAGTTTTCCTGTTGAAAAGAAAAGGTGACCAAATTGTCCAAAATCTGACGCAACATTTCTGCATCTTCCTTATTTTTTTGCATGCTGCTCATCATCATTTGCATTTGCATCTGTTGCGCCATCTGCTTCATTTTTTGGGCAGCATTTTTTTGTTTTTGCTTGGCATCAGATTTACTCTCTTCTTTTTGAGACTGATTTTCAGTCTGTTCGGATTTTTTCAGGTTCTCTTCTGCTTGTTGTTGATCCTCGCTGATTTTTTTCTCCTTTTCTTTATCGGCTCCCAATTCCATTGGGTTTTGTAAAGCTTCATTCTCTTTTTGCAAGGAATCGATTTCTTTTTTAATGTCATTAAATTCTTTGTTCAATTCCGCCTGAGCTTCAGAAGTATTTTCGTCTTCTTTTTCCGAAAGTTTCTCTTGCTTTTCTGCCAGTCGGTTTAAATCTTCAGCAATTTTATTGGCTTTTTGTTCCACATAAAAGCGCTTTACTAATTCCAGAAGTTGTTCTAAGTTTTTTTGTTGGTTGATGTTTTCTTTAGCCAATTGCTCCAACTCATCCCCCAATTTTTCTTCATTAATTTTCTTGGAATATTCCTCCAACTTCTTCAGCAATTCTTCGTTTTCTTCCAGCTTTTTCTCATTTCGCTTCAAGCGTTCCTGAAGTGCTTTTTTGTCTTCATTATCTTTATTTTCAGGTTGAAATTCTTCGAGATTCTTTTGTAAATCTTTGTTGAAATCCTTCATCATTTCTCGTTGACGTTCTTGTCGTTCAAGAAAGTTTTCCAACTTTTTCCGGTCGGTGTAGCTCCATTGTTTTTGTTGCTTTTCCATACGGTTCAGCTCATCGAGTTCTTTCTCAAATCCTTCCATTTTTTTCAAGGAATTATCCATTCCTTCAATGGCATTTTTTTGGTTTTGAAGCAGTTCCCTTTCTTTCTCTGATTCAGAAAGTTTTCGAAATGAAAAAACACGGCTCTTGGTTTTTTTGGAACCGTTAATGCCATCATTATCATATACCAGAAAATAAAATTCATATTCCACTCCTTTTTTCAACGGAAGGTTTCCCGGAAAAGAAAACAAAAACTCATCAAAATTTCCGTGGGAGATAGAAATCGGCTCATTTTCAATGCTTTCCGGCTCATTTATGGGATGATAAACCAACTCCAACTTTGAGAGTCCGTAATCATCCGAAACTCGACCATGAAAATACATACTGCGTTTATCCACCGAATCGATTTTCATCTGCAATTCCATTTCGGGATATTCATCGGGAATGGAATTTAAGCTATAAGCCAGTTTTTCGTAATCTTTGATGTGTGTGTTGGAAGTGGAAATTTCATAATCTGTATTGCGATAAATCCGCTGCTGGTGCGAAAATCCCTCTGCAGTTTTTTCGAATGTCAAGACCGTGTCAGCGAAGAAAAAATTCACTCTATCCGTTGCTTGGGTTTTTAATTTCCAGGTGATTTTTGTGCCTTCGGGAACGGTTGCATTTCCCGAACCCTTGATGCTTTCGTCTTGCTTTCCGGTGTAAGTCGGATAGTCCAGTTGCATTTCAAAATCGAGCAAAGTAGGTACCGGAAGGGCAAGAATTTTATAGGTTCTGGAAGTTAGCGTATTGGCTGTCAAATAAAATTCAACGGGATTTGTAATTTTTTCAAATCGATATTCAAAAATACCCGGAGAAATCGGTTCCATAAAATAAGTTTCCCCATTGAAGTTGATGGAAACATCTTGGGGCACCACATTCCCGCGGGTCATTACTTTTAACGTAAATGATTCATTCTGCCTAGCGGTGAGGTTTTCGTTACCGATAAAAAATTGAAAAGGTGCCGGAGGTTCATAAACTTGCTGATAGTTTACAATACGTTCATAACTGTCGGAAAACAAGTTACTTTTTCCCGAAATATAAATCAAAAGAATGACCAACACAGGGATGGCAGCATACTTTGTGTATTTCAGGTTTTTCCTAAAATCGATGGCAAAATTAAAGGGGATGGGGCGCAATTCGGCGGCTTTTTGATCAATCCCGGCCAAAAGCAACTCAGATTCCTTTCCACTTTGTTTGAGTTGAAGCACGTTCAGCAGCTTGTCATTCACTTCGGGAAAATGCTTACCGATAATGCTTGAAGCTTGTTCAAAATCGATTCCCTTGGAGAGTTTGAACAGGCGCGCCAACGGAATCAGGATAAACCTGAAAAACAAGGCCAGTTCCACCACAATAAACGACCAGAACAAAATCGTGCGCCCGGTTTGGCCCAGCCAGAGTGCGTATTCCAAGAAAACGAGCAAAAGAAAATAGAGCAAACCCACGGCAAAAAAGAGAATAGAGCCGCGGATAAGCTCGTTGACGTAATATTTCCGGATAAACGCCTCGAGTTTGTTGGAAATGTGCTGAAAGTTGTCCATTTCATAAATTCCCGTGCAAAGGGGAATTCCATGTTTATTTTAGTGTAAAATTTCAAGCGAAAATCATGCCTTG
>CAYPGZ010000004.1:24988-27849 GCA_964410335.1 uncultured Flavobacteriaceae bacterium
AAAAACCTATTTCACCACCGGAAATTTCAGGAAGATATATCTCCAATTATTTGTTAGGGATTCTCCTCACACAAATTCATAATCCGCGAATAGTTCTTCCACTTCATCAAAAACTGCGAATACATCTTTTGCCGCATCGCTGGTAACCATTTTCATTCGGTATTCTTTAAAGTGTGGGATACCTTTAAAGTAGTTGGTGTAGTGCCGTCGTGTTTCGAAAACGCCCAATTTTTCCCCTTTCCAGTCGATGGCCATTTGCAAATGACGGCGTGCAGCCTGGATGCGTTCACTAAGGGTGGGAGGCGACAAATGTTCTCCGGTTTTAAAATAATGTTTCACTTCTCTAAAAAACCAGGGATATCCAATACTTGCCCGCCCGATCATTGCTCCGTCCAAACCATACCGATCTCGCATTTCCATCGCTTTTTCGGGAGTATTTACATCCCCATTTCCAAAGATGGGAATATGCATTCTGGGATTATTTTTTACTTCGGCAATCGGAGCCCAATCGGCTTCTCCTTTATACATTTGTGCACGGGTTCGGCCGTGAATAGCAATGGATTTTGCGCCCACATCCTGTAGGCGCTCTGCCACTTCTACAATCTTTATTGAATCGTGATCCCAGCCCAATCGGGTTTTTACGGTAATGGGAAGTTTTGTGTGTTTTACCATCGCATCGGTGAGGGCCACCATTTTATCTACATCTTTCAAAATTCCTGCTCCTGCTCCTTTGCACACCACTTTTTTCACCGGGCAACCAAAATTAATGTCGATGATGTCGGGACCGGTTTTTTCCACAATCTCAACCGATTGCAACATGGAATCCAGTTCGGCACCAAAAATTTGAATTCCCACGGGGCGTTCTTTTTCATAAATATCCAACTTCATCACGCTTTTTGCCGCATCGCGAATCAGCCCTTCGGAGGAGATAAATTCGGTATAAACCACATCAGCGCCTTGTTCTTTGCAAAGTGCACGAAAAGGCGGATCGCTTACGTCTTCCATCGGCGCCAGCAATAAAGGGAAATCCCCAAGTTCTACGTGGTCTATTTTTATCAAAATATGATATTTTATTTTTTGCAAAAGTACGGATTTTCAAGGGAATGTATTTTTTTGGAGTGCAAAAGGATTCTGAAAATTTGTGTACTTTTAAATTTTATCACCACACTCATAAACTTGCAACAAGCCTCTTGGAAACTTCATATAATTTCAGCTATTGGGAAAGAAAAACATGGCTTTCGGATGTGGATTTCACCATAATCGGAAGTGGAATTGTCGGTCTAAACTGTGCGCTTTCCTTACGAGAAAAATATCCTCACAGCAAGATTCTGGTCTTGGAACGCGGTCTTTTGCCTCACGGTGCCAGTACCAAAAATGCCGGTTTTGCTTGTTTTGGAAGTGTTTCTGAAATCCTTGACGACTTGCAACGGCACAGCGAGGAAGAAGTATTCCATTTGGTGAAACAGCGCAAAGAAGGATTAGATTTGCTTCGAAAAAATCTGGGTGATGAGCATATCGGTTATAAAAACCATGGAGGATATGAACTTTTCAATCATAAGGATTCCGCTCTTTTTGAAACTTGTTTTGCGGAAAAGAGCTCCATTAATAAACTGTTGAAACCTCTGTTTGGAAAGGAGATTTTTACAGAAAAAAACAACACTTTTCATTTTAAAAATATATTTGACAAGTACCTCTACAATGAGTTTGAAGGACAAATCGATACCGGAAAAATGATGTGGACGCTTTTGAAAAAAATACATTCCAAAGGCATTTTGGTGTTGAATAATATTGCGGTAAATAATTTTTATGATAAAGGAAATCAGGTGGAACTCCAAACGGACAATTTTCAATTGAAAACAAACTCTTTATTTATTGCCACCAATGGTTTTGCCCTGGAATTAGGTCTGAAAGACGTTAAACCCGCAAGGGCTCAAGTTTTAATTACACAGCCCATTCAGCAATTACATATCAAGGGCGTTTTTCACTTAGATATGGGCTATTATTATTTTCGAAATATTAATAACAGAATCTTATTTGGTGGAGGAAGAAACCTGGATTTCAAAACCGAGGAAACCACTGAATTTGGGGAAACGGCTTTAATTCAAAATGAACTTAAGCGGATTTTGCAGGAAACCATTCTCCCCCACACTCCCCACCAAATCGATTATTCTTGGAGTGGAATTATGGGTGTTGGAGAGCAAAAGAAACCCATTGTGAAACAACTTTCAGAAAATGTGTTTTGTGGGATTCGTCTGGGCGGAATGGGAATTGCCATTGGCAGTTTTATCGGAAAAAAACTGGCGGGATTGTGCTGATTCCATAAAATTTATACAACCAAAACAGCATGAAAAAAATCATCAAATTCATTCTAAAAACAATCGGCTGGTTTGTGGCCGGCAGTGTTTTTTTGGTGATTATTTTCAAATGGATTCCTGTGCCTTTCACCCCTTTGATGGGAATTCGTTATATTGAATATCCGGATGAAAAAATATCCCATGAATGGATTCCGTTGAAAGAAATATCGCCTTATCTTCAACTTGCGGTCATCACCAGCGAAGATCAAAATTTCGAGACCCATCACGGTTTTGACATCGAGGCCATCAAAAAAGTCATCGAGAAACACGACAAAAACAAAAAAATGCGCGGGGCAAGTACTATCAGCCAGCAAACCGCAAAAAACATCTTTTTATGGCCGGGAAGAAGCTGGGTCCGCAAAGGTTTTGAAACCTATTTTACTTTCCTCATCGAATTGTTTTGGAGCAAGGAGCGCATTTTGGAAGTTTATCTCAACAGTATCGAAATGGGAAAAGGAATTTATGGAGCCCAAGCCGCATCGGAATATTGGTTTGGAAAAACAGCTG
>CAYPGZ010000004.1:27949-42097 GCA_964410335.1 uncultured Flavobacteriaceae bacterium
CCAATGCACAGTTCGCGAAAAACAATGCCATATATTCAACTGGCGAATTTAATTTAGGCAATTATATTGGGATTGATATTGCCTTGAATTATGTCTATAAAGAAAAATACTCTTTCAAAATCGGATATTCCGGGAATATAAGAAAGCCTAAATCACAACCTGAGAATTATTCACCTGGTTTGGAAGGGATATTGTTTTTTGGCTTAGTTAATCCCTATGACCAATTGGAAAATTACCACATCGGTTTTGGAAAGATATACAAGCTCAACAAAAGTGGGACTATACGGGCAAACATATTGCTTGGTTTAGGCTACACAACAATACGGGAACCTGAAAATTGGCAAAGGGTCAATAATGGATTCTTAACTAAAAATTACACTTGGAACTATAGAAAATACAATACCATAAGCCTAATCATAAACCCTAAAATAGAATTCCCCTTTTCAAGGTTTTATGGATTGACCCTTTCGCCCATGTTGCAACTCAACAAGGACAGGGTATATTTTGGAATTGGAATTGGGAGTATGATAGGACTGTTGAGAAAAAGAAACTAATCCCTGTTGCTCTCTGCAGATTACACCTGCCCACTGGCTATTAATTTTAATCCTGCACAATAATATCCTTATCGTCCGGTTTGTTGTATTCGGGTTGGATATTCACATGATTTATCCCAAAATCATTATGCACAATTTTTTCGATTCGTTCCAAAATCAAATCAAAATCCGATAGGCTGATATCTTTATGAAAATCGATATGAGCTTCCAGATGTACTTCTTCTTCATTTAGTTGCCATATATGGATATGGTGCACATTTTTCACCTCCTCTATCACGCTGATTTGTTTCACAATTTCTTTTATGGGAATATCTTCAGGAGTGAAGAGCATTAAAACATTGAAAGAATTTTTCAATAAATCAATGCCGACAATAATCAGGTACACAGCAATTGCAAAAGTTAACAGCGGATCTATCCAATACCAATTAAAATATTTCATTAACAATCCCCCGACAAGAACTGCCACAGAAGCCATCATGTCAGTTAAAAGATGAAGATAGGCCGAGCGCATATTCATGTTGAGCCGACTATCTTTTTTGAGCAACAATACACTGAATCCATTTACGATTATTGCTGCGATTGAAAGCCAAATGACCAACTCGGATTTAATTTCCTGAGGATTAAAAAACCGCTCCACCGCTTCAATTATCAACAAAATCGAAATGACAATTAAAGTAGAAGCATTGATGAAAGCAGCGATAATTTCAGCGCGTTTATAGCCGAATGTTTTGTGAAGAGAGGCTTTTTTTTTAGCAAAAATATGGGCTACATAACTGATTATAAGTGAGATTACATCCGTGAAATTGTGAAGTGCATCCGAGAGCAGGGAAAGACTTCCGCTAATAAACCCACCTATTGCCTGTGCCAGAGTTATACCGGAATTCAACAGGATGGAAATCAACAAGTTTTTTCTCGCCAGTCCTTTATTGTGATGATGCCCCATGACAGTCAATTCTCTATTTCAAAAACTTTTTTGATTTTTTCCACAAAAGAGTTGTATCAAATTCAACAAGGTATTTTATCAACTCTTTTTTCATGTCTTCCTCCTTCAAAATCGGTTTTCAAAAAGGTTTTTACCATATCGATGGCTTGAGGCAATGAAGTGAACCGTGCGGGAATTCCCAAAATATTTGCATTATTGTGTTCTCGTGCAAGTTTTGCAATTTCAGCGGTCCAACACAAGGCCGAACGTATTCCCGGATGTTTATTGGCGGCCATAGAAGCCCCGTTTCCACTGCCGCAAATCACGATTCCTAAATCCGCTTTTCCTTCTTCCACATCGGTGGCGACGGGATGTACAAAGTCCGGATAATCCACACTTTCAGAGGAATCTGTTCCATGGTTAATCACTTCTATTCCCTGAGAGGTAAGGTATTCCACAATGCCAAATTTGTAGTCTGTTCCGGCATGGTCGTTTCCAATTGCTATTTTCATCTTATGTGATTTTTTTTTCTTAGAATTATTCCGAGAATCTAATTTTTATTCTTCCAAAAAAAATTAGGGTTTTCCTCCCTGCTTTCTTTTCACAAAGATATATCAATCCACAATTTCCACACTCCGGAATGATTTTGTTAATAGAAAAAATCAAATCCTTGACTTTCAAGCAACTCAATTTAACCAACAATTGTGGACAACTCGGGATTAATATTGACAAATTATCCTTGACTTTTTGTTTTCAGTGATGCTTAACAAAAACCTAATTATTTCAAAATTTAGTTATGCTTTTTTTTTAGCAAATTTTCAACCTCAAAAATCAGGTTGTCAACGGGAGTTTAAAAATTAGTTATCAAAAGTAAATTGTCAAGAGAGGTTTTTAACGGGTGTTAATAACTTCTTAAAGCGAATTTATTCTCAATCAGTTGCCATTAAAATTAATGTTCATATCCCGTCAATCAACCAGTAGCAAATAATAAAACAAGTTTTTCTGCAAAAAGTTTTACCGCTATTCACAAGCTATTATAAGCATCATTTTTTATTTAAAATTTAAATTTAAAAATAATATATATAACTATGCTGTTGATAAGATATGAGGGAAGTTTATTCAAAAGGAATAGGTTTGCTGTGGAGTGACGCAGTAATCCAGTTGCACATCGGTTTCAAATACTCCTTCAAGTTTTTCTTCAGCCTCAAAAAAAGAAAGTCCGATTTTGAGGGTTTCCGGACGACACCGGGCCAAAAAACGATCGTAAAACCCCTTTCCATATCCGGTTCGATGCCCAATTTTATCGAAAGCCAAAAGGGGAACAAAAACCACATCCAGTTTTTCAGGAGGAATTTCGATACTACCAAAAGCGTCCACGGGTTCCGGAATTCCCCATTTATTTGTTTTTAAGACGATGTTGTCGGTTAATAAAAAATGTTTCATCGAATGAGTGGAAAAATCGCTTTTAGAAACCACGATATGCTTGTCTTTTCCGTTTAAAATATTTAAAATGGGAAGGGTGTCGACTTCTTTTTGGTGGACTATAGGCAAGAATATATGATAGAAAGAATAATCCCAAATCGGAAGGGACAAAAGTTGATTGGCTATTTGGATGCTTTTCTCTTCGATTTCCATTTCAGAAAGATCGGCGCGTTTCTTTTTGTAAAGGATTCGGGCATCTTTTTTGTTCATTCTGAATGTTTTTTAGGTATGTATAAATATAGAAATCCCTAATGCTTGCTGTTTAGGTTCAAACAATAGAGATTTTGGTTTGGAAGCAGACTTTTTTTTATCCTTTAGAAAGGTGAAAAATTGCATCCCCTTGATACACAATCGGCGATTGATTGATGTTTATGATATATCCTTTTTGTTTCGCCTGAACTTTATGGCTGAATTTACCGTATGGATCAGTGATAAGCGCAATATTTTCTCCTTTTTCCACAAATTTACCGATGGGAATATTTACATGCAACAACCCACTGAATTTTGCTCGCATCCAAGTGGTATCTTCAATTAGGATGCTATTTGCGGGTTTGGGCACTTTAAATTTTTCTCGAAGCATGCCAAAATGTGCTAAAATTCTGATGACTCCGTGAAGTCCCATTTTCGCGATTTCTTTATTGCTCTCGCATGATTTTCCTCCTTCATAGAGTAAAATCGGTTTGTTGAGTATTGCACAGGTATGCCGATAGGATTTGGAGATGTTTTTTGAATAGACGATAAAAGGAGCGCCAAAAATCCGTGCATATTCAAGGAGTTTTTCATCGTCTTTCACCACTCTTACTTGGGGTGCATTGAACCGGCTTGCTCCTCCGGTGTGAAAATCTATACAAAAATCAGCGACGGGAAGTATTTCGTTTACAAACTGGTAGGCAAATCTGCTTGCAAGAGAACCATTTGGTAAGCCCGGAAAAACCCGGTTTAGATCGCGTCCTCCGGGAAATTGACGAGACATATTCAAAAACCCAAAAACATTCAACAAAGGAATACAGATTATAGTGCCTTTTTTTGGTTTGTTGATTCCGCGGGAAATGAGTTGGCGCACGATTTCAATACCATTGATTTCATCACCATGAATCCCGGCAGTAATCAAAATGACAGCTCCCTTTTTTTTTGATCGTTCTACAAAAACGGGCATCTTCACCGAAGTAGTAGTATATAACTTTGCTGTTTTAAAATTGATTTCGGCACTTTCGCCCGGTAGGATTTTTTCACCCAGCAAAGTCATGACATTATCCTTGTCGATATGCGCCATGGTTAGACGTGTTTCTCGATATATCGGATGATTTTCTTGGCAATATCTATTCCTGTAGCCATTTCTATTCCTTCGAGGCCGGGAGAAGAATTTACTTCCAAAATCAACGGGCCGCGGGAACTCTGAAGCATATCCACCCCGGCCACTCCCAGTCCCATGGCTTTTACAGCTTTCACGGCGGCAATTTCTTCATCATCCGTAAGTTCAATAACTTCTGCAGATCCGCCTCGATGGAGATTTGAACGAAACTCGCCTTCTTTTCCTTGGCGTTTAATTGCACCTACCACCTGTCCATCCACGACAAAAACCCGGATATCCGCGCCTTTTGATTCCCTGATAAATTCTTGAACGATTACTCTTGCTTTCAATCCATTGAACGCTTCAATAACCGATTCTGCCGCGTTTTTTGTTTCTGCCAAAACCACTCCCAAACCTTGGGTTCCTTCGAGGAGTTTAATAACCACAGGAGCTCCGCCCACTTGTTTGATAACCCCACTAACATCACGGGAATAGTTGGTAAAAACCGTTTTAGGTAAACCGATTTTTGCACGAGAAAGAACCTGCATACTGCGCAATTTGTCACGACTGCGTATTAAAGCTTCAGAATCTGTGGTAGTAAAAGCGCCCATCATCTCAAATTGACGGACAACGGCCGTTCCATAAAAGGTTACCGAGGCACCGATACGGGGAATAATAGCATCAGTATCCACAATATAATTTCCTTTGTAATATATATTGGGTTTGCGTTTTTCGATAACAAGGTCGCACTTCAGCGGGTCGATAACTTCCACATTGTGTTTGCGTTTCTTGGCGGCTTCCACTAATCGGCGTGTGGAGTATAGCTGACTGTTGCGCGAAAGGATTTTTAGGTTCATTTTTTCATGGCATTAAAAGAAACATTGGTCATTTGTGGATCCACGATGAATTTGTTGTTCAGGAACCTTCTGCCCAACAACACCGGATAGCGCATTTCTGTACGATCGCTTAGGGAAAGCGAAATTTTATAGGTATTGCCGAAAAGCCGGATTCGTGTATTCACTTCATATCTTTTTTGAACAAGACCATTGCTGCTCCTGACTTTGATGAGTTTGTATTCGGTAAAGGTAAAGGTTTTGTGATTGTAATTGGGATGTTCTTCATCCAAAAAAGTGCATCTCAGAACTTTTTCTTCTTCATCTTCATGAATATTATTACAATGAATGGAAGAGGTATAAGCACCGGTATCAATCTTTACGGCTATTTCTTTCAGTTGCAAATCCGGAAAATCTGCTTTATCAATACGACCGATGATTTTTTTCATAAGTGCAAGATAAACAATACCCTATAAAAAATTAAAAAAGCATGCTTTAATTTTTTGAAATGAAAGAAAAATAAAAAAAGCAACCTTTTAATTAAGATTGCTTCTTTCTTATTGCTCCTCCTGCTGGGCTCGAACCAGCGACACCCTGATTAACAGTCAGGTGCTCTAACCAACTGAGCTAAGGAGGAATTTGTGTGGTGTATCTAAAAAAGAACGAATTTTCGTTTTGTTTTGGCTTTTAAAGCGGGTGCAAATATAAATCTTTTTTCAATTCGCAAAAACCTTTTTTTATGCTTTTTCTTCTGAGCAAATTGAAAAAAATAAATCTTATTTTTTTCTCAAAATCGGGTTCATTTCTTCGTCATTATACATTTTCATTTGTTTATACACTTTCATGTATTTATCTCCATTACGGATATCCTCCAATAACTGATCGATTGCGGCAGATAAATCCACTTGTTGTTGCACGAGAACATCCAACTTTGCCTGACAAGATTGCCGGTGTTCTTCAGAGGCGTCTTTGCGGTTTGCCTCTTCTTTCATATGATATATTTTCAGAGCAAGAATGGAAAGCCTATCGATTGCCCACGCGGGACTTTCGGTGTTTATAGTAGCCTCGGTTTTAGGTTCGACAGTTTTAAAGAGATCCAAAAAATAACTATCGATATATTCTACCATGTCCGTACGATCCTGGTTGGAAGCATCGATTTTTCTTTTCAGTTCCAAAGCCGAAACGGGATCGATTTTCGGGTCGCGAATCAAATCCTCATAATGCCACTGCACAGTGTCTATCCAACATTTGCGGTAGAGCATGTGGTTGAGGAGGTTTTCTTTTTCATCATAAGGATTTTGAAATTCCTGATCCACACGGTCCTTTTCGTGGTATTTTTCGATAGCCTCAAAAAAAATTTGGTTGGCCTTGTTTGAAAACATATTGATGGTTTTTAAGGAAAAACGCAAAGTTACCACAATTTAAAATAAGAGAGGAGTCCTCGGATGAAATCAGATAACCAAGACCTGCAAAAAATCTTCTACACTTGAAAAGCCTTCTTTTTTGAGTTTTTTCTTTAATCGCATTTTGCACACCCGCACACTTTGTGGAGAAACCCCAAGGATTTTGGCCATTTCTGTGGCAGGAAGATCCAACCGGAACAACACCATAAACCGAATTTCGGATTCTGTGAGAACGGTTTGAAATTGTCTCATTCGAGTAAAAAATCCGGGATATATTATCTTGAATTTTTCCTTGAAAGTATTCCAATCTTCATTGGTAAGAATTTTTAGTTTCAATAAACCGTCCACATCTTCGCCGGGCTCTTTTTCGAGGGTTCTGGGAATACTCTTTTGCAATTTTTGAATAAGCTGATTTTTTTCCGAGAGGTCCAGCATATAGCTTTTCAACTCCTTTTCCCGCACATCAATGATTTTCTGGGAATTTTGCAATTCCATTTCCAATTTTCTTTTTTTAAAACGAATCCGGGTAAGATATCTATAAATAAAAAAAGCTCCGAAAAGTAGAAAAACCCCTATCCCGATTAGGAAAAACCAAAATTTATTGGCGACGAGTTCTTTTTCCTTTTTCAGGTTTTCTATTTTCAACTCTTGGAGTGCCGTGCCCATTTTTGCCTGGTATTTTGCCAAGTTTTCGGACTGTTGGTCAAGCAGTATTTCTTTTTGCCGGATCCCGTGCAGTTTGTAGTATTTCAAAGCCGAATCAGGTTGTAGGAAATGTTCATGTGTTTCCGACAACCTTGCATAGGCTTCGCTTATCCTCACTTCGCTGCCCGTTTCCAAAGCAAGGTCCAGGCTTTTATAGGCAGCTTCGAGTGAGGATTCTTCTAAACCTTGGCGCATATAGATTTCGGAAAGGTTGTAATAGGTCGCCGCCATGCCGTTTTTGTAGTCTTCTTTCCTATAATTGTCTAAGGCCTTGAGGTAATAAAACCGCGCAGAATCAACCATGTCCTTGTTCTTGAAAATCTGACCTTGGTTGTTTTGGGCAATTGCCAAATCGCGGTAAAATTTTTCCTTTTTGAATATTTGTATGGCTTTGTTGTTGTGGAAAAAAGCCTTTTCATATTCGCCTTGGGCTTTTAGGATAAGACCTTGGTTGGTGTGGGAAAGTCCCAAGAGACGAGACATCCCCAGTTTTTCCGCGAGCTTTGCCGATTCTTTGTAGGAATCCATCGCGCTTTTGTTGTTTTCCAAACGCCAATAAATCAGGCCGAGCGTATTCAAGATGGTGGCAAGATTTTTCTCGTCGCCTGCTTTTTCCGCAGCTTGATAGGCTTTGTTGGTCAGGTCGAGCGCTTTTTTGTAATCGCCTTTTTTCCAATGCTCGGTAGCAAGCTGGTTTAGCGAGTCAATGGAAACAGTTTCGGCTGAAGGATGGTTTTCTTGGGAATCCGCTTTTGGGACAATTCCTTTATCAGCATAGTCGCAAGCCAAAAGCACATAAGCAAAGAAAAAGCCCATAAAAAGATGGGGAATTCTATTTTTAAAAAAATTTCGCATTGGTTTATAAAATATTTTCAAATATAAAACCATGTATTGTTTTAGCCCAACAACATCAACAAAAGCCCGCTCAAAATCAATTGAGCGGGCTATAACATCAGGAGCAGAAGTGTCTTTATTGTATTTGTAACTTTCTTCCGAATTCGGACATTGGACTTCCAGCCTATCTACAAATTTATTTCACAATCAACTTCTGGGAACCTTCCATACCATTTGCCCCAACCCGGTAAATATAAACTCCAGGCGACAGTTGCGAAAGATCCACTTCTATTTTGTTTGGTCCTGCTGAAAAATTTTGTTTGGATAATGACATCACTTTCCGGCCCATCATTGTGTAAACTCCGATGTTGACCTCACCCCCATTTTTCAGGAAGAATGGAATAGTGGTTACGGTATTGACGGGGTTCGGATAGTTTTGCCCCAACCAGTTGTTTTCGCTTGTTTGAAATTCGTTTTCGTCAATACCGAGCACGCCGTGGGTGCTTTCAAAAAAGTACAGGCCTTCATAAAAAGCTGCTTCGTTGGAGAGGTCTCCGCCAATCAACAGGGTGTTGTTTTGGAGCGGAACCAACACCTTGGCAAAGAATTGGCTCAATTCCGCGCCGGTAAATACTTCTTCCGATTGTGGTGACCCGCCGGAATCCACTTTCCAAAGACCAGCCCTGGGGAGTGCCCCGGCAGAATAGAACAAACGGTGGGGGTAAGTTGTGGTCAACACCTGGTACAAAACATGGGCCTTGTCCAAGTCGTCCAAGTACATGTCCCTGTAAAACCTGTCTAAACTTGAATTTTTCACCCAGACTTGGTTTCCGTTGGTGTCAAATTTTACCAAGACCATTTTGTTATCGAGCCCGACCACATAACTTCGTCCGGAAACGAGCAACTCGCCCGTGGAATATTGGTCGATGGTGTAGGAACGCACATTCCTTCCCGTTTCGCCATAAAAAGAAATCCACTGTTGCGCGTTTTGGGAATCGAGTTTGAGCAACAGCATTTCCTCTGCATAAGTCGATTTATCCTGTGTCAGGCCGTTGATATAGATATTGTCGTTTTGGTCGATGAGCAAATCGGTTCCCGAGGAGTTTTTTCCCGTCTGGGGGAACGAATCAAAGGAAAGCAAAGTCCCGTTGCCGTCGTATTTCAACACGGCAAGATCCACATCTTCCGAAAACATAGTGCCGACGCCCGATGCCCCGGTAAGGATTATTTCCCCTGCCGAATTGATTTCCCCGGCGTTTATCGCAAAAATATTGTCCCCGGCAACGCCCGAATCGTCAAAACTTGCCCAAAGCTCGGTCCCGGTGGGGGAAAATTTAATCAAAGTGAACTGCGTGGCAGGGTCGGTCGTGTTTTCCCTGGAACTCCCGCCAATGTATATGTTCCCGCTGTCATCGGTCAAAAGCACGTAAAGGGCGGCACTGTGGACGGTCTTTTGGGTTTGCCACAACAAATTCCCCTGGCTGTCATATTTTTTCAAGCGCAAGGGATCGGTTTCAAAGACACCGGGCGAAAGAAACACCACCACCTCCCCGGTCGTGTTGACATCGACCATAATCCCGGTTGTGCCAAAACCGTTTGCTTCGGGGTTGTAGATTTTTTCCCAAGCCACATCGCCTTGGTCATCATATTTTATGACCGAAAGTTTGGTCACATAATTCCCGTTTTCATAGGCTCCAAAGCTTGAAGTGGTATAGGTGTTGTTGCTATCATCGGTAATCGAATGGAGCATGCTCGAGCGCGTGGTGCCATCGTTTTCGAAAGTCCCGGTCCAAATCGGAGAGGTTTCCGCAGGGTCGAAGGAAAGTTTTCCGTATTCAAAAACGCCACCCTCGGCCGTGTAGAAAACATCCATGGCAAAATATACGCTTTGGTCGTCGTTCAATCCCATTCCGGTAAAACCCTGAATGCCCACCATCGGAGAGTAGGTTTTCAGGTATTCCGTATCAGCATCAAGGCTTCCGGTGTTGTCATATTTGTAAATCCGTATCCACTGGTCGGAGTTATTGGGGTCTTTTCCAAAACCGGCAATGACTGGCTGGTTGTTACTGTCCAAATCAAAATGCCCGGTGCGTATGCCAATCAAATCGTTGGTTTCCTGCACCCAATTTTGCGTTCCATCATCTTTGTAGGACAGCAGCACCAACCCATCGTTGGAAAATGTGCCATAATGCGTACCGGCGACATAGATTTCGTTACTCGAAACCACTTCCACGTCAAATCCACGGGTTAGATCCGTCCCGGTTTGGTAGGTTTTGACCCACAGCTCGTTCCCTGCGGAATCGTATTTTATGGTTCCACTTAGCTCATCGCCATAAATCCCGGTGACGTAATAATTTCCGTTGGCGTCAAAATCAATATCCTTTGCAAAGGAGTTGGTGTCAACACCATTGGGCTGGTAGTTGTGCAATTGGCTCCACAACTTGGTGCCGTTGCTATCGTATTTTATGGTGTAATACCCCGCATAATAATTCGAATTTCCGGCATATCCAGTAACCAGCACATTTCCGTTGGCGTCTGTGATTATGGCGGAAGGCTCGTTCCAGGAATCTGGCAAGGGGTTGTTGTCGGTCACGGACCACAACAGGTTTCCGGACGAATCGTATTTCAGTGTAAGGAAAGCGATGTTCGTCCCAGTGTAGGTGATTCCCGCGATGTAGATGTTCCCGTTTGAATCGGTCGTGAGGGCGGCGGGGGCGTCCAGTCCGTCTTCGGCCTGACTGTTGTTGTAGGTCGCCCGCCACAAAACATTGCCAGTGACTGGGTCGTATTTCACGGTTCGCAAATCCATGTCGGTGCCGTTCCAATGAACGCCAGCGGCGATGGGATTTCCCGAATTGTCGAGGCCAATCACCATCCCGTATTCCACGGCATATTGCGTTCCGGTTTCCCGCGCTTCCCATAGCATGTTTCCCGTGGCGTCGATTTTTATGGTCGTGAAATTCCCCTCGGGTTGGTTTATGTTGGTACTGCCGCCGGTAATGTAGAAATTTCCGTTGCCGTCGGTAATGCTCGCAAAGGAAACGTTCATTCCACCATAAACATGCCCGTGAAAACCATAGCCGATATTGTTGGGCTTGTTTTTACTGTTGGTTTGGGATTTTAACCCCATACGTTTTGAAATCAAAGGGTTTTGATAAAAGGGAGTGGTTTCACTTTTCTTATTTTGATTTTCAAGCCTTGGCATTTTGGACAAAATACCGTGTTCCATCGAAAATTCCCGACCTTTTAATTGTTCGTGGGAATTTGTTTCCTGTGCTGACAGGATGGATGTCGTGAACAGGATAAGGGCAAGGCCCATCAGCCTGTAGAATCGTGTTCTTTTCATGTTGTCAAGTTTTAGGTAAATTTGGCAAATAGTTTAAGGAAGCATTAATTTTAGCGTTACATTGCTTTCCCAAAAATACCTATAAGACAAGGCTTAAAAAAAAATGAGCGTTGACAAATGTGTTGACAAAGTCAATTTTAAGAAAAATTATCCCCAGAAAGAGACCGTTAACGCAAGAGCAATCATCGTTATCAACAGGATTTCCTTAAAAAGCATATCTTTTTTTCGTTGGAAATAACCCGCTCCGAAAATAGCAACGGGTATGGCTATAAAAAGCATTTCTGCAGTGTTTTTTATATCGGAAAATAAACTTGCAAAAACGCCTGAAATAAAGCAGACCATCACCAACAACATCATTTTTTTATAGGAGCCTTTTGTTTTTCTATACGTGAAAATATAATCTCCCAGAGCCCATAACGAAAATGCCAAAAGAATACTCAACGGCACGAGAATTTGTATTTTTCGGTAATTTTCAAAATCAAAATTTGGGGGATTAAAATTAGAAAACAAGCCCGAGAAAGTGTCTTTCATTACCAGATGGAAAACAAGATGCAGCACAAAAACCGTCAATACTCCCACAATTGGAATTATCCAATTTCGAAAGTCGGCAGCGGCAAAGAGAAAAATAGCCACAAACAATAAAGGCAGAAAAAAAAGACTGGAGGCTTCAAACAAGGTTGCCACAGAAATCCAAAGTGAGGCATCAAATATTTTTTTCTTGATATCGATTCCCGATTTTAGACTAAATATTCTGCGTAAAGCCAATAGAATAAAAAAAACAGCGCAAATCATGTTTGCCGATTTAAAAATAATCGGAAAGCATAGCGGGAAAATTATAAAGAGCAAAAGGGCAAATGAATTGTTTTTTGTCAAGGAATTTCGTTTGCAGATAAAATTGAGCAAACCCACCGAGAGCAAAAAAACCAGCAACAGCCCTAAACTTGTGGAAAAATAGGAAAAGGCTTCCCCGGAAATGTCCCAATAAAGAAAAGTGGCCAAAGACCAATAAATCAAAATCAACCCGGTGAGTATCAGGAAATGAATTGGTTTCGATTTTCCGAAAAAACTGATTAATAAAGTCAAAACGATATTTTTTTTTAGATCCTATACCGGGAACTTTAATTTTTTTTTTACAATGGAAATTGTGTATTTTTGTGGCCGTTAAAGATACAAAGATACCATTATGGAATGGAGAGATTTTTGGTTGGGAATTCAATATTTGTTCGAAGAAATCCTTTTTGTGCCTCTGGATTGGCTTCGTGAACTTCAATTTGACAGCTGGTTTTTGGCCAATGGTGTCAACTGGATTTTCCTCTTGATTTTTTTCATCGCTTTTGGTTATTGGTTGAAGCAAATTCGACTTTACGACGAGGATGAAAGCGAAAGCGCTTCACACACGCTCTAAGTTTTCTTCAGAACGCTCCGGAATGATTAAATGTCTAACCTATGGGAAATATCATATCGACATTTAAAACCGGCAAAAAAATCCAAAAAGATCCTTATTTTTCCCATGCGGAAAACCTCTCTCGTACCGAGTTGGCAAAACGTCCCACGCGTACGGAAATCATAAATTTTTTCTTATCACAAACGCTTTCCGAAAATTATTTGGAAATCGGGGTACGCAATCCGAATCATAATTTCGCACACATTACCTGTAAGCAGAAAACCTCTGTGGATCCGGGCTTGGAATTTGTGGAAAACCCTGTGGATTACAAGATGACTTCGGATGCTTTTTTTGAAGCACTCTCAAAAAATGAAACCGAATTTGATTCCTCAATACGATTTGATGTGATTTTTATCGATGGGCTTCA
The DNA here is from genome assembly GCA_964410335.1 of uncultured Flavobacteriaceae bacterium. Classification (GTDB taxonomy): domain Bacteria; phylum Bacteroidota; class Bacteroidia; order Flavobacteriales; family Flavobacteriaceae; genus DASSWG01. The sequence goes on from CAYPGZ010000004.1 coordinate 41,131, forward strand.
CCTTGCCGAACAAGTGGAAAAAGACATCCAAAATAGTTTGAAGTATATCAAAGACGAAGGTTTTGTGATTCTCCATGACTGCAACCCGCCCACCTATTTTCATCAACGCGAAGATTATGATTTCAGGCATTCGCCGGCAAAAGCTTATTGGAACGGCACTACTTGGAAGGCTTTTTACAAATACCGGCACGTGGAAAATCTATTTTCAATTTGTTTTGACAACGATTGGGGAGTGGGAGTAATTTCAAAAAAAGAACACCCCGGGTTTAATAACCTGAACACTCCGATTGCAAATTCCTATTTTGAATTTCGGGAATTGGATAAAAACAGGAAAGCACACTTAAACTTGATGGATTTCAAGAATTGGGAAAAAGATTTTTTCAAGAACACAGACTAACTTTTATAAATCAAAACCGATGTCCTTGCGGTAATACATTCCTTCAAATTTGATTTTCCCGGCGGTATGATATGATTTTTTCAGCGCTTCTTTATAATCTTCTCCGAAAGAAGTGATTGCGAGAACACGACCACCGTTGGACACGACCTTTTTATTTTTGAGTGCTGTTCCCGCGTGGAAAACCAAAGAATCCGATACATTTTCTAAGCCTGAAATTTCCTTTCCTTTTTCGTAAGCTTCGGGATAGCCCCCCGACACTAAAATCACCGTGGTTGCACTTCGCTCATCAATTTGCAGTTCGGTTTCGTTTAATTTTCCCTGCGAAAGTTTTTGAAACATTTCCACCAGATCATTTTTTATCCGCGGAAAAACTACTTCGGTTTCCGGATCGCCCATGCGCACATTATATTCGATGACATAAGGATTGTCATCCACCTTAATAAGCCCGAGGAAAATAAAGCCTTTATAGTCGATGCTTTCGCTTTGCAAACCGGTGATGGTGGGTTTGATGATGCGTTCTTCCACCTTTTTCATAAATTCCTTATCCGCGAAAGGAACCGGAGAAACAGC